>CAYJNJ010000036.1:0-36796 GCA_964371595.1 uncultured Bacteroidales bacterium
TGATCTCCTTTGCAAACCTCAGGTCGCGGTAAGGGACCTCGGTCGAGAACTTCGGGTATTCTATCGAATTGAGGTAAACCTTTTCGGCAAACGACATGACCTCCGTCAATACAATATCAAACTGGTCGATCCATTTTATTTTATCAATGCCCGACAATTCCTGCGCTTCTTTTTTCGAATATATATGTCCTTCCCAGGTTTGAAGCGACTCATTGGGCTCAATCAGGAAAAGCACTTCCCTCAGCTCCGGGTTCGGACAATCCGGGTAAAGTAGCAGGATAGTCTTTTCCTGGTCGATTCCGGAAAGATAGAAAAGGTCGGAATTTTGCCTGAACCGGAACGACTGGTCCCCGTTTCTAGGGAAAACGTCGTTGGAATGGAAGATTGCCAGGCTTTCCGGTTCCATTTTCTCCATAAGCCTCTGCCTGTTAGCAATAAAGAATTCATTTTTTATTTCTGTTTTTTTCATTTTCTAATAATTGAAAATTTTAGTAATAATCTGTGAATCTCTGTGTAACTCTGTGTAATCTGTGGTGAATGCCAGGATTGCCTATCACCACAGATTACACAGAGTTACACAGAGGAAGCACAGAGTTTCTATTTCACATAATGAAACTGGATTGAATATAAATTAGCATAAAAGATTCCCCAAAAATACCACATTTAAGAATTTGTTTAAATTTGTTTAGTAATTGACAAGTATTACCTAAGTTCCTGATAAACAATAAATAAGCTGTTATTTATAAATCTTTCTATCATGAGTAATTTACTTCGATTTTCCTCGCTGACCAAGAAATACGTTATGGCCCTGGCGGGGGCATTCCTGATGGTCTTTATGATAGTCCACATGGGCATCAATCTGTTCCTCATCCCGATCACACCTAACCATAAGGAAATATTCAGGGAGGCAGCGCATTTCATGGGGACCAATCCGCTGATTAAGGTGATGGAGATCGTCCTGTTCGGTGGTTTTATCATACATATCATTTTTGGGCTGATACTGCAGATCCAGAACTGGAGGGCCCGCCCGGTCAGGTATATGAAAGAAGGGTGGTCGCACACCTCATTCTTCTCAAAATTCATGATCCATACCGGTATTGCCATCTTTATCTTCCTGGTGATCCATATGATGAATTTCTATTTCGTGAAACTTGGAATTACCAATCCTCCGGAAGGCGCTATGAGGGTCACCGATGACCATGACTTTTACAGCATGGCCTTCAACCTGTTTACGAACAAGACCTATTCTATTATATATATTGTACTGCTCCTCCTGCTTGGATTCCATCTCAACCACGCATTTCAGTCTGCCTTCCAGTCGCTGGGCCTGGACCATTCAAAATACACGCCGTTTCTCAAAGCCGCCGGTGATTTTTATTCCATCATTATCACCCTTGGGTTCATCCTGATACCGTTGTATTTTTTGATTTATTACTGATTAAAAACCTGACAAATTAATTTTCCGGAATTATGACTACATTAAATTCAAAGATACCTTCCGGCCCACTGGCTGAAAAATGGACCAACTATAAAAACACGCAAAATCTTGTCAATCCTGCAAACAAGCGCAAGATCGACATTATTGTCGTCGGGAGCGGGCTTGCCGGCGCCGCTGCGGCCGCCAGCCTCGGCGAACTGGGATTCATGGTAAAGTGCTTTACCTACCATGACAGCCCCCGGAGGGCGCATAGCATTGCTGCACATGGCGGGATCAATGCCGCGAAGAATTACCGCAACGACGGTGACAGCGTTTACCGTCTTTTCTATGATACGATAAAGGGGGGCGATTACCGCTCCCGTGAAGCAAATGTCTACCGTCTGGCAGAGGTTAGCAACAACATTATCGACCAATGCGTCGCGCAGGGCGTGCCCTTTGCCCGTGAATACGGCGGCTTGCTGGATAACCGCTCCTTTGGAGGTGCCCTGGTTTCGAGGACTTTTTACGCCCGCGGACAGACCGGTCAGCAATTACTGCTGGGCGCTTACGGTGCCCTGAGCAAAGAGATCCACAAAGGCACTGTTACAATGTACACCCGTCGCGATATGATGGACCTTGTTGTGGTCGATGGAAGGGCGCGGGGTATCATCGTCAGGAACAATGTTACCGGTGAAATTGAGCGCCATTCGGGCCATGCAGTTATCCTTGCCACGGGTGGTTACGGGAATGTCTTTTTTCTCTCCACACTGGCCATGCACAGCAACGGAAGCGCTATATGGCAGGCCCACAAACGGGGGGCATTTTTCGGAAATCCCTGCTTTACGCAGATCCACCCGACCTGTATCCCGGTTCACGGGGAATTCCAGTCAAAACTGACCCTGATGAGCGAAAGCCTTCGTAACGACGGCCGCATCTGGGTGCCTGCAAAAAAAGAAGATGCTGAGAAAATCCGGAAAGGGGAGATCAAGCCTAAGGATATCCCCGAAGCTGACCGTGATTATTACCTCGAAAGAAGATATCCTGCTTACGGTAACCTTAGCCCGAGGGATATTTCCTCACGTGCGGCAAAAGAGCGTTGTGATGCAGGTTTTGGAGTTGGTACAACCGGGTTGGCCGTTTATCTTGATTTCGCCGATGCGATCAAACGCCTTGGAAAAGGCGTTATTGAAGCCCGTTACGGCAACCTTTTCCAGATGTATGAAAAGATCGTTGACGAGAATCCCTATGATATATCCTGCCGTGCATTACACCATGGGCGGACTCTGGGTTGATTACGAGCTGCAAAGCACTATCCCCGGCCTCTTTGTCGGCGGGGAAGCCAATTTCTCCGATCACGGCGCGAACCGCCTAGGCGCCTCCGCCCTAATGCAGGGACTCAGCGATGGCTATTTCGTCCTTCCCTATACTGTCCAGAATTACCTGGCCGACCAGTTCAAAGTTCCGCGCTACTCCACCGATCTGCCGGAATTCCTGGCAGCCGAAAAGGAAGTCCGCGATCAGCTCGACCGCCTGCTGAATGTCAAAGGAAAAAAATCTGTCGATACTTTCCACAGGGAATTGGGTAAGATCATGTGGGAAAATGTCGGTATGGGAAGAAATAAGGAAAGACTTGAAAAGGCACTGAAACTTATTCCTGAATTGAGGGAAGAATTCTGGAAAGATGTCCGTATACCCGGAACCAACGAAGAATTAAACAATGAGCTGCAGAAAGCACACCGCCTTGCCGATTACTTTGAGCTCGGTGAGTTGATAGCGTTGGATGCCCTGAAGAGGGAAGAAAGCTGCGGCGGGCATTTCCGTGAAGAGTTCCAGACGCCCGAAGGCGAAGCGCTTAGAAATGATGTTGATTTCGCCCATGTGGCCGCCTGGGAATACAAAGGCCCCGGCAAAGCCCCGGAACTCCATAAAGAAAAGCTTATTTATGAGTTTGTGGAATTAAAACAAAGAAACTACAAGTGATAGTGTTGAGTTAAAAACTAACCGTATGAATTTTACGTTAAAAATATGGCGGCAGGAAAATGCGAAAGCAAAAGGCCGCTTTGAAACTTACAAGGTTTCAGATATATCGTCCGATTGCTCTTTCCTTGAAATGCTCGATATCCTAAATGAAAGCCTTGTCGAGAAATTCGAGATGCCGATTGGATTTGAGCATGACTGCCGCGAAGGGATCTGTGGCACATGCAGTTTATACATCAATGGCCGGCCGCATGGACCTGACAAAGGGATCACGGTTTGCCAGATGCACATGAGGCGCTTCCGCGACGGGTCGACCATCGTGATCGAGCCCTGGCGTTCCAGGGCCTTTCCCATTCTGCGCGATCTGATGATCGACCGGTCGGCTTTCGACCTGATCATCCAGGCCGGCGGCTATATTTCCATAGCCACGGGTAATGCCCCTGATGCGCATGCTGCTCCGGTGGAAAAGGTCAAGGCCGACCTTGCAATGGATGCAGCATCCTGTATCGGTTGCGGCGCCTGCGTTGCGGCCTGTAAAAATGCTTCCGCCATGCTGTTCGTCTCCGCAAAAATTTCTCAGCTGGCCTTATTGCCGCAGGGCAGGGCAGAGGCCAGGAAGAGGGTGCAGGCCATGGTCGCGAAAATGGATGAGCTCGGCTTCGGCAATTGCACGAATACCTACGCCTGCGAGGCAGAATGCCCGAAAGAGATCAAAGTGACCCACATCGCCAGGATGAACCGGGAATTTTTCGCAGCCAAGGTTTGCGGCGAAAAAGAGGCAGTACGTACCAGCGGGGCTGGGTAATTTTAGTTTTACCCGTCGGAGTAATAACAACTGAAATTTGCACTTTAAAGATATCATAGGCCAGGATGAAGTAAAGCGCCGCCTCATCCAGACGGTCAGGGAAAACCGTATCAGCCATGCCCAGCTCTTTTTCGGACCAGAGGGCTCCCGGAAATTGGCGATGGCCCTGGCTTACGCCCAGTTCATCAACTGCCGCAACCGGGTATTTGATCCGGATAGCCCGGGCGGAGGCGACTCCTGTGGAACCTGCCCGTCCTGTATCAAGTATTCAAAACTTATCCACCCCGATCTTCATTTTATATTCCCCGTCGCAAAGACTAAAGAAGTAGAGAAGGACCCGGTCAGTAAAGATTTTCTCAAAACCTGGAGGGAAGTGCTGCTCGGGAATAATTTCAGGCTGAACCTGAATGACTGGTACCAGGTAGCAGGTTTTGAAAAAAAGCAGGGGATCATCAATGCCGATGACTGCAGCGAAATACTCCGGACGCTCAGTTATAAAAGCTATGAATCGGAATTTAAGGTAATGATCATCTGGATGGCCGATCGTCTCTATCATTCCGCCGCACCCAAGATCCTGAAGATCCTCGAGGAACCGCCTGATAAATCCTTGTTTATCCTCATCACCGAAAACCCGGAAAAGATCATCAATACTATCCTTTCCAGGACACAGACACTAAGGTTTCCAAGACTTGATGACGAAGACATCCTGCAGGAATTGACAGCACCGGCGATGGCCTGTTCAAGGGAAGATGCCCTGCGCATCATTCCGCTGGCAGACGGAAACCTGACCAGGGCCGTAAAAATTTTACAACAGGATGAAGATGAGCTTTTTTATCTTGAAAAATTCGTTTTATGGATGCGGCTTTGTTACAGAAATGAGCTTAAAAATACGCTTGAATTTGTAACTGAAATCGGGAAACTGGGAAGGGAAAAGCAGAAGAATTTCCTTTCCTATGCACAGCGGATAATCAGGAATGCACTCCTCATCAATTTTAAAAATCCCCATCTTGCAAAACTAAACCAGGAAGAGCAGGATTTTATGATCAAATTCGGCAAGTTCATCAATCATACCAATATCCTTCTCTTTAACGAAGAGCTTGAAAAGGCGCAAATGCACATCGAACGCAATGCCAATGCCGGGATACTGTTCATGGACATGTCGATGACTTTTACTATCATCCTTATGACTGCCAAGAAAGCCCTGGAAGATAATCCAATATCTTAATTTGTTAACTTTGTCGAAATTTGCATACATGGAAGAGGAGAAAAAAAATACCGACCTCAATACATTTTTATCCCGGGGATGCTCATGTACTCCTAAAATGTATGACAACAACAGGCAGACTTACAGGCCGGGATGCGCCAAACTCGACAGCATCAACTGGCTTAAGGATATAGACCTTCCACCCGAGCAGAAAAGATTCGATTGCGTGGAAATCCGCTTCAAGAACAGCCGTAAGGAATTTTTCAGGATCAACACGGAATACGATCTCAGCGAAGGCGATTTTGTTGCCGTTGAAGCTTCCCCGGGCCATGATATCGGCATTGTGACGCTCACCGGCGAAGGCTGCCGCATCCAGATGAAGAAAAAGAACGTTGACCCGGCATCCGAGAACATTAAAAAAGTCTACCGCAAAGCAAGGGCCACCGATATCGAAAAATGGATCGGTTCTGTTGAATCAGAAGATAAAACCATGTTCCGTTCGCGCCAGTCGGCCGACGAGCTTGAACTCCAGATGAAGATCTCCGATGTGGAATACCAGGGAGACGGCACCAAGGCGATATTTTACTACACGGCTGATGAAAGGATCGACTTCCGCCAGCTGATCAAGACCCTGGCCGAGCTTTTCCGCGTCAGGATAGAGATGCGCCAGATCGGGGTCAGGCAGGAAGCCAGCCGCCTTGGCGGAATAGGATCCTGTGGCAGGGAATTGTGCTGCTCCACGTGGCTCTCCAGGTTCAGGTCGGTTACCACGCAGGCCGCCCGCGTCCAGCAACTGGCCCTCAACCCCCAGAAACTTGCAGGACAATGCAGCAAGCTGAAATGCTGCCTAAACTATGAATATGATGTTTATGTGGACGCTATGAAAGAATTCCCGGATACCCGGGTTGTCCTTCGTACTAAAAAAGGGAATGGCATCCATCAGAAATCGGAAGTTTTCAAGAGGATGATGTGGTATTCTTATGAAGGCGATGAGTATAACCTGATCGCCCTTCCACTCGACCAGGTGAAAGAAATAATTAGCATGAATGCCAAAGGGAAATCCCCGGATAAGCTGGAGGACTTTACGCTCACCAGCGACAATAAGTCTGATTTTGAAAATGCTGCAGACCAATTCGAACTTAACCGGTTTGACGGGAAAAAATAATCATGGGCAATATCAGGTCTAACTTCTTTCAGTCGTTCCGGCAAAGTACTTCTTTCCGGATTTACTTTTTCATCCTGCCCGTATTAATTCCTTTCCTGACTTCCTGCCAGCCAGGGGTGGTTTATGATGATACTAAAAGCTTCACCGGCAACGTTTGGAATTCTGAGAAGATTGTCAGGTTTGATGTGGATATAAGGGATACGGTCAATATACACAAATTCTACCTGAGTCTCAGGCACGAGACCAGTTACCGTTATGCCAACCTGTTTCTTTTTATCCACACGACTTATCCTGATGGGTTGGAAGCCAGGGATACAGTTGAATGCATCCTTGCCGACCCTTCGGGCAAATGGCTCGGAAAAGGGATAACCAATATCCGTGATTACCAGGTATTGCTCCGGCGGGGACTGAGGTTCCCACAGATGGGCACGTATATTTTTGAGATGGAGCAGGCTATGCGCGAGCCCGAACTGAACGGGATAATGGATATCGGCATCCGGATCGTAAAAGAATAACTATAAGCGGAGAAGAAAAATGGCGGGCAGTAAAAACAAAAAGAGCAAAGATAAAAGTACTTACCTGAAGAGGTTCTGGATCATTTATATTGTATCCCTTGTGCTCTTCATGCTGTTTTTTGCAGCGATTGCAAATAACCTGTTCGGTCCGCTGCCTTCTTTCGAGGAGCTGGAAAATCCAAAAACCAACCTGGCAACAGAAATTTATTCTTCGGATAATAAGCTTATCGGTACGTATTACATCGAGAACCGGTCCAATGTGGAATATGCCGAGCTTCCCCAGCACCTGGTGCGGGCCTTGCTTGCCACGGAAGACATCCGCTTTGAAAAGCATTCGGGGGTTGATATCAAAGCCTTGTTCCGTGTGGCTTTTGGAGTGATCACCGGTAACAGCAAGGGAGGGGGGAGCACCCTTACGCAACAACTTGCCAAAAACCTGTTTCCCCGCGAAAGGGACCTGTCGAAACCGCAGCTTGTCATGCGGAAATTCAAAGAATGGATCACGGCAATAAGGCTTGAGAGAAATTATTCCAAGCAGGAAATACTGGCTATGTACCTGAATACGGTGGATTTCGGAAGCCAGTCGTGGGGAATTAAAATTGCTGCCAAGACTTTTTTCAATAAGGAACCCGATTCGCTGGAAATTCAGGAATCGGCCCTTTTAATTGGGGTCATCAATGCACCAACCTGGTACAGCCCTGTCCGTAACCCGGAAAGATCGCTCGAACGCAGGAACCTCGTCCTGAAGCAAATGGAAAGATATGATTTCATATCGAAAGAGGTTATGGATTCCGTTTCACAGATCCCAATGGATATGTCTTCTTTCGGCCTCAGGGGGCATTCTACAGGACTTGCCACCTATTTCAGGGAAATCCTGAGAATGGAGATGAAAGACTGGTGCAGCACGCATTTTAAAGCGGACGGGACAGCATACGACCTTTATAAAGACGGGATAAAGATCTATACAACCATCGATTCGCGGATGCAGCGTTATGCTGAAGAAGCAGTTACGCAACACCTGAAAGAATACCTGCAACCGACCTTCTTCAAGCATTGGAGATACCATCAGAATGCACCCTTTGATTTTGATGAAAATGTTGCTGCAGAAGAATCCCGAAAGGTAATCGAGCAAGCCATGCGACGCTCGGCCCGCTACCAGCAGCTTAAGGATGAAGGTGTGCCGATGGATTCCATCAGGATGATCTTTAATACCCCGGTGAAGATGAGGGTATTTTCCTGGAAAGGCAACCTGGACACGATCATGACGCCCTGGGATTC
The DNA here is from genome assembly GCA_964371595.1 of uncultured Bacteroidales bacterium. GTDB lineage: Bacteria > Bacteroidota > Bacteroidia > Bacteroidales > JAGOPY01 > JAGOPY01. The sequence continues at coordinate 8,362 of CAYJNJ010000036.1, forward strand.
AATCCGCTACAGCAAATCAATCCTCCAGGCCGGCCTGATCTCTGTTGACCCGCATACCGGCTATGTGCTTGCCTATGTCGGCGGGATAGATTACCGCTATTTCCAGTACGACCATGTGAAACTCAGCAAAAGACAGGTTGGATCCACCTTTAAGCCATTCCTCTATTCACTGGCAATGCAGGAAGGGGAATTCACGCCATGCTCCAAAGTTGCCAATGTGCAGTACTCCGTTTATCTTCCTGACGGCACAACCTGGTCGCCGCAGAACACTTCCAAAAGAAGGAGGGGAGAGGAAGTCACGCTGAAATGGGCGCTTGCCAATTCCAATAACTGGATATCGGCTTTCCTGATCAAAAGGTATTCGCCCCAATCCGTCATTACACTGGTCAGGAAGATGGGTGTAACCGCCGATCTTGACCCTGTGCCGTCGCTGGCCCTCGGATCTTCCGATATTTCGCTTTATGAAATGACAGGGGCATTCAATACTTTCGCTAATAAAGGCGTGTACATCAAACCTATTATGATCACCCGTATCGAAGACAAGTACGGCAATGTGATCGAGACCTTTGCACCCGAAAAGCAGGAGGCGATGAGCGAAGAAACGGCCTATCTCATGCTTGACCTGATGAAAGGGGTGGTCCAGAGCGGAACAGGGATCAACCTGAGGTTAAAATACCAGCTAAACAATCCGATTGCCGGCAAAACCGGCACCACCCAGAACCAGTCTGACGGATGGTTTATGGGCATCACTCCTGAGCTTACCACGGGGGTTTGGGTTGGCGCTGAGGACCGCAGTGTCCATTTCCGTTCCCTGGCATTGGGCTCCGGCGCAAACACAGCACTACCCATATGGGCATTCTATATGCAAAAAGTGCTGGCCGACCCAACCCTGAGGATCAGCAAAGGCGATTTTGAAATGCCTGTCCAGCCTCTTTCAGTGCAACTGGATTGTGATAAGTACGAAAAAGACATGGAAAGCCTGGAAGAAGAACAGGAAATCATGGAATTTTGAATTTCATTGCCCAGACGAAAAAAATGCACTTTATGTCCCATAAATCATTTATAAAAACATGGTCATTAGTATTTGTAATTCTTTGTGGAGCAGCCCTATTTTTATATACAAATTATCGTGCAGCAAATCTCTCTATTACCCACGATGAGGGAGTCATTTATCAAATTATAAATAATAATTCTGCATGGCAAATATTTAATTATGTGATACCTCAGGATCACATGATTAACTCACTTCTAATGAAGTTTTCATGCCAAATTTTTCCAGATTCAGAATATACTTTGCGACTTCCAAATTTGATTGGTCATTTGCTCTACCTGATATTCTCAATTCTTCTTCTTATCAGACTTAAAAATCCTCATTTACTGGTTACTGGCTTTATATTGCTAAATTGTAATCCTTATTTGCTGGATTTCTTTTCAATTGCCCGGGGTTATGGGCTGACCGTTTCATTTATGATGGTCAGCCTATATTATGGATTTAGCTATATACAATACAGAAGAATAATATCTTTATTTTATTCTTTTCTTTTTGCGGTGCTGTCAGTACTCACTGTTTATACCCTCTTGAATTATTTTATTGCCCTTTGCTTGGTGGTTCTATTGATGTTGTTGATTTGGTGGGGATATCTTGATTTTAAAATGAGTAAGAAGTATCGTTCATTTGCAGTGTATTCTTTAATCATAGTAACTGCATGTGTTGTCTTATTATTTATCCAGCTTTTAGAACCATTAGAAAGGGTCCAATCCGAACAATTTATACAACAAGCTTTTCGTACTAATTTTTATGAAGGTACAATTCGACCAATTGTCTTCCGGTCTATATATAACTCAGATCCTAAAACTACGGTAAATATTGTAAGTTTTGGATTGGTTGGAATTTACCTGATTGCTTTTCTGACTTTATCTTTGATGGCTGCCCGTAAGAATTTTTCATTTACCGGAAGGTTGCTGTTTTTTTCGTTTTTTCTTTCGTTTATTGTGTTTCTTTCTATTTATTTGCAAAATGAGCTATTCAATACAAGGTTTGTTTCCAACAGAACAGCAACATTTATTGTGCCTTTAATGGTTTTGACTATAATAGGCATGGCTGATGAATTCATGCCTCTTAAAAAGTTTAAAATCCCAGCACTTATTTTTGTTTATGCAATAGCAGCTTTATTTCTTATTAATACCTTAAAACATGCTAATTTTAAAAGCTACCTTGATTGGCAGTATGATGTTTCTACACGGGAAATGATGAATGATCTTTGTGAAGATGTAGAATCAATGAGGGATAAGCAAGTTAAATTTGGGATTGTCTGGCTTTATGAACCTTCAATAAATTTTTACCGCGTAGCCTGGGATCTGGATTGGTTGGAAAAGGTAGACAGGAAAGGCTATAACGGGGATTTTGATTATTTCTATGTTAATAATGTTGACTCAGTATTGCAAAAAGAAAATATAAAAAACAAAATCAAAATCAGGAGCTATAAAGATTCTGGAATGATATTACTTAAAAAAGACAGGTCCAATGGAGAGGGTTCAAATTAAAGAATTTTTTGCCAACAGGCTTGACCATTTTGCACTATTGATTGTATTGGCAAGTTTGATCTGGACTAATGTTTATTACAAGTTTTGGAGGGATCAGCAAAGGATAATAGTCCATGATGTTATCCTGTACTATGAATATCTGCCTGCAGCAATTATCCACAAAGACCTTTCTATGCGGTTTACCGAAGAAGATCCCGGATTCTACCAGGATAAAATCTGGAAAATTAAAACCAAAACAGGAAAATACGTAAGTAAAATGACAATGGGGCTCGCTGTCCTCTATTCGCCTTTCTTTTTAACCGCTCATTTTTTATCGGAATCATTAGGCTACCCTGCGGATGGTTATTCCATTCCTTATAGAATAGCACTAATCATCTCCAGCGTGGTATATGCGGCCATAGGTTTTATTTTCCTGATCAGGTTACTGCGGAAATACTTTGCCAGGGGAACTATTGCAGTTACAATACTGGCAATCGGATTAGGGACTAACCTGTATTTTTACACTACCCTCGAACCGGCAATGTCGCACGCATACAGCTTTTTCCTATTTGCAATTTTTATATTCCTTGTCGATGCATGGGTTGAAAAGCAAAACTGGATAAACTCATTGTTGATCGGATTGGTCGGAGGGCTTATCATCCTTGTCAGGCCTTCAAATGGTATAATCTTACTGTTGCTCCCGATTTGGAATGTTGATTCATGGCAAGGAATAGTTAGCCGCTTTAAATTATTTTTTCAGAATTTCCTCCAAATGGGCTGCATAGCCTTAATTACAATCCTTGTTTTTTTACCCCAGATCCTTTACTGGAAATACACTACAGGAGATTATTTATTCTATAGTTATCTCGATGAACAATTTTTCTTCAATGATCCTGCTTTTATCCAGGGATTATTTTCCTATCGGAAGGGATGGCTGGTCTATACACCAATTATGACTTTTGCAATAATCGGGATTGTGGTCCTTTATTTCCGGAACAGGAAACTTTTCTGGCCGGTCGCCATATTTACTTTCCTGAACCTGTATATTGTTTGGTCATGGTGGTGTTGGTGGTATGGCGGTGGATTCGGACAGAGGGCCCTCGTGGAATCTTATGCAGTCTTATCTATCCCATTTGCAACATTTACTGAGTTTATTTTTAAACGAAAATGGATATTACGCATAGTTTTTCTTACACTGATAACCTGTTTTATAAGTTTGAATATCTTCCAGACAAGACAATATTATAAAGGGGTGATCCATTGGGATTCGATGAGTAAGTACAACTACTGGGATAGCTTTTTCCGCTTAAAGATGGCGCCTAACATGTATAATCACATAGATAAGCCAGACTATAAGGCCGCAATGAAGGGCGACAGGTAAAGTTTACAAAATATTAATTGCTCAAAAAATGGAACAGCAAAGTAACGAAGTCTCTGTATTAATTCCTTTATACAATGAAGAAGTTGGAATTAAGCTTTTGCTTGATAAGATGATAGGGATGAAAATGCATGAACACTGTGAGATTGTTGTCATTAATGACGGATCGACGGACAATTCACTGGAGGTCCTGAAAAATTACCCGGTTAAAGTTTATTCGCATAGCGTTAACAAAGGCTACGGCGCAGCATTAAAGACAGGGATACGTAAAGCCCATGGGAAGAAGATCGTTATACTTGACAGTGATGGTCAGCATGATCCTGCCCAGATTTCACAAATAGCTGATATGCTTGATGAATATGAAATGGTTATCGGCACGCGTGAAAAAGATTCCTTCCAGGTGAAGACCAGGCAGGTCGGAAAAAGGGTGATACGTTGGGTGGGAGAGTACCTGGTTGAGCAAAAACTCCCGGATTATAATTCGGGTTACCGCGGATTTAACACTGATCTGATCAAAGGGATGCTACATATGATGCCGAATGGATTTTCATTTTCAACTACTTCTACCCTTGCATTTCTTAAAGAGGGCTATTCAATCGGGACCATTCCGATTAAAGTAGAGGAAAGGGTTGGCAGGTCCAGCAATGTGAAATTTTTTAAAGATGGGGCAAAGACTATCATGCTCATACTGAGGATCATCATGCTTTTTAATCCATTAAAAATATTTTTGCCGGCCAGCTTTATAATCACAGCATCGGGATTAATTTACGGTGTTTATGGCTACCTGGTTGCTGAACGCTTTTCAAACGGGGCTATCGTACTTGCAGTTCTTGGCATGTTTTTGTTTTTCATAGGATTGGTTGCGGACCAGATTTCAATTATGAACCGCAAATGATCAGAAAGAACCGGTGGACAGACAAAGATGTTGAGGCTCATTGGGACAATGTGGCTGATATCTATGTTAAAGAAAATGAAAAGGTGAAAGGCACGCACGACCAGCGCTTCCTTGAAACCATCAGGCACCTCCAACTGAAATCCGGTATAAAAATATTGAACATCACCAGCCGCGATGCCGAAGCAGCCGACTATATCCTTCGTGAAAATTCCGCGGTAAAGGTGATCAATGCGGAGATATCGCAGGGATTGATCAATGTCGCAGCGAAATTAAGGCCTGGTGTAAGCCAGGTCAAGATTGAAAACTACTCCAGGCTTCCTTTTACTGATGGTGAATTTCACAGGGTTGTCAGCCTGGAAACGCTTGAGCATGTCGCTGAGCCTGTTCGGTTCCTTAATGAATTGCACCGTGTTTCTTCCCCCGATGCCAGGCTCGTATTGAGTTGCCCACCGGCCACCAGCGAGCTGCCTTACCAGGTGTTTACTGCAGTCTTTGGCGGCCATGGGGAAGGCCCTCATCGCTTCCTGCCTTCAAAAGAGGTGAAAGAAATGCTGAAAGAGACGAACTGGAAATTATTTCTTCATAAAGGGACGTTGCTAATCCCGGTTGGACCGGCCTGGCTCAGGAATTTCGGTGAAAAAATGATTGGCAGGTTCCAGGGTACTTTTATTGCGGAATTAGGGATCAGACAATTTTATTTTTGTGAGAAGGCCTGAGAATATACAAGAGGTGATTCGCTATGACCTTTGCAACCGCTGCGGCAGTTGCGTGGGTCTGTCTGGTGGAAAGATCGTATTTGAGGACCGCACAGGCCGCTATCTTCCCGTCATCAGGGAGCCCTTGGACCCTGAAACGGAAAAAACCGTCTGGGGGGCCTGTTCCGGTAAAGGATATGATTTCCCTACGCAAAGAAGTGCTGTTTTCGGGGATGAATCCGGCCATCCGTATATCGGACATTATCAGCAGATCTATATCGGTTACGCAAAAAATCCTGAAGTCCGCCTGCAAGCTGCAAGCGGAGGGATTATTTCATCGATATTGATATGGCTGCTGGAAACTAAGAAAATCGCCGGGGCAGTAGTCCTGGGTATGTCTGATACTGAACCCTGGCTGACCCAGCCCTTTATTGCCACCACACGGCAGGAAGTCCTGGAAGCTGCCCAGAGCAAGTATATCATTAGCTCTGTTAATGAAATCCTCCCTGAGATTGGCAAATTCGACGGGCCACTGGCTTTCGTCGGGCTTCCGGGACAGGTTCAGTCAATCCGGATGCTCCAGCAGATGAACCACCCTTTTGTTCGTAATATCAAATATATTTTCGGCCCTTTTTATGGCAATACACTGCATTTTTCATCCGTTAAAAGTTTTCTCAGGTCATTTAAGGTAAAGGATTATACGCAGATCAGGAAACTGTATTTCCGTCATGGAGAATGGCCCGGAAATATGAGGGTGGAGCTCAATAATGGGGAAATTTATGAACTTCCGAAATTCCATGCCAATTACCTGATCCCTTTCCATATACTAAAGAACAGCCTGTTATGTACCGACTTGACAAATGAATATACCGATGTGTCGGGTGGGGATGCCTGGGCGCCGGTTTATGAAGAACGGGGGAAAGGTTATTCAATGATTATCAGCCGCTCGGTTCAAGGTGAGATAATACTGCAGGAAATGCTAAAGGAGGGCTTCCTGGCCATGCAGCCTGTCGAAGAGTATGAGGCGATAAATATGCACTCCCATGGCTATGACCTGAAGAAAAGGGGCAGTTTTATCCGTATGCAATTCAGGGGCTGGGTCGGAAAGCCAAATCCTGATTACGGATATAGGCTCAGGGGATTTTCTTTCAGCCGGTACCTGATGGAATTTTTTATCGATGCCTTATTCCTTGTCCTTGGTACCGGCTTTGCGCGATGGATAGCAGAACAGATCCCTCCGGCACTGATCGGGAGGATCTTTGAAAAGACAAGGAAAATCTGGAAAAAGTCTACGCATAAAATAAAAAGGGAGAAGCTATAAATGAAAAAAAACCGCTTCAACTGGTTCCTCTTAATTCGCCTCGCCGGAATAACCTTGTTTATCATCGTCTTGTTGCGAACCGACCTGGTGGAACTCTGGGAAAGATTGAAGAAAGTAGATCCGGGGCACCTGTTCATTGCTGTCTTATTCCTGGTCCTGGGCCTTGTGGTAAAGGCAATCCGGTGGTATATCCTCAATGAAAAGGGTTTTGATAAACAAAGACTTTTAAGGCGGTCAGGTGAGTTTTTCGAGGGGTATGCTGTTGGAGTAATCACCCCGGGAAGGGTTGGCGAGCTTATGAAAGCCGGCCATGCTGGGACACGAACCGGAGTCCTGGGGGCTGGACTCAGGGCAATATCCGAAAGAGGTTTGGACCTTGGCCTCTTCATATTAATATGCGGGATTGCCGTTTCACAAGGCACAATACCCGGTATTGCGCTTTATTGGGGATGGATTATTCTCTCCATCGGCGCTATTGCCGTGATCCTTTCCATCCTCATCTTATCTTCTTCGGAGGTAGTCCGTTTCCTTGAAAGAATAATGCATTTAACCAGGCTGTTGAAAAAAGACACCGCACTTGATTTCCAATTCAGGCCGGTTTTGAATACAGCCGCCTTCTTCGGCCTGTCGCTGATCAGCAACCTGAGTTATTTTGTCTGCTGTTTTTTTCTTGCCACCGGTATAGATCTCGATCTTTCATTTATACAGGTTTCAGGTGGCGTAGCCACCGCGGGCGTTTTAAACACTATACCCATCACTGTGATGGGTCTTGGAACACGCGAGGTGACATTTCTTTATGTCTTCCAGGATTTCCCCCAAGCACAGGTCATTGGCTTCTCAGGCCTGGTCTTCCTCACGGCCCAGATCGGCGGGGGGCTCATTGCCATGCTGCTTGGACAATTACTTCTTTGGAATACAAGGAAAAGAAATAATAATCAAAAGATTGACCAATAACTAATGACCAATAACTAATGACCAATAACCAATATACCATCGTTACAGGTGCAAATGGCTACCTTGGCAGCTATATATGCAGGGAACTGGTAAATAAAGGGCAACCTGTTCTGGCCCTCAAATATGACCATTATGCTTCCGTCATTATCGACCATCCCCTGGTCACTTATGTTTATTGTGACATTACCAAGCCGGTGTTTCCGCAGCTTGAAGGAGCCATTAAAGGAAAGCAGGTCGGTGCCATTATAAATGCTGCAGCCCTTCTTGGCAGTTCGGATTACGATCAGAATTACAAAGTAAATGCAGGAGGTGTTGAAAACCTGGTGGAATTTGCAAAACAGGCCGGGATAAAGCGGTTCATCCAGGTAAGTAGTGTTGTTGTAATTAAAACATTTAAAGGACCTTACGGAGAAACAAAACTGATCGGGCAACAATTTGTTGAAAGATCAGGATTAAATTTTACGGTTTTCATTCCGGCAATGATCCTTGGACCCGAAGGATTGGGCATCAACCGCATCCTGAAAAATGTTTTCCGCTTTCCATTTGTTGTACCGCTGATCGGTAATGGGGCAGAAACACAACACCCGGTTTATGTGAAAGATTTTGCCAGGTATATTGTATTATCGCTGGATAAGCCTGTGGCATTTAATAAAATATACCAGATTGCAAGTGACCGGACTATCTCCTTCAAAGACCTGATAAGGCTTGTCCTGCAAATCAGGGGTAAAAAAAGGATATTCATAAGTGTCCCGGCATCAATTGCTAAGATGCTGGGAAAATTCTTTCAAAAAACGCAAAAAGTCCCACTTTTTACTGCTGAACATGTGAAAGGCGTTTTGCAGGATTCAAATCTTGATACGACGATGATCAGGCAGGACCTTGGGGACCATTTTACCAGGCTGGATGAGGCCATGCGGTTAACGCTGGAAGAAATCGGCAACAACTGGGAGGCTTATCTTAAGCCCAGGCCGGAAAAACTTATCCGGCCCTGAATCTTACTGCTTATCTGGAACATCTTTTCGGATACATGATTTACTTACTCTTTTTCTTCTTTCAATGCTAATAACAAAGCATTTTTATTATCCGATTGATAGGCCAAAATATAAAAAGGGTCGATCTTTGTAAGCATTGAAATTGCACCTTCTTCTGATTCCAACCGTTGAGACCTCCAAATAAATATATAATCAGCAGGGACTTTACCGATGGATTTGTTTCCGGCAATCCAATGGGCACCTAATTGCTGCTGATCCATATCACCAAGAATTATATCCGGCATGGTTTCTAAATTCCACTCTAAAGGCATAGAAGCAAGTGCCTGAGGATTCCTGACATCAACTATGGGCTTATCCACTCCCAGGTAACAGTGAAAGTGAAGTTGAAGCCAATTTTCCGAACAATTAACTGGAAAGATGATTGAATTGGGTTTGATGGATTTGCCGGTAACTTCAAGATCAACTATTTCATAGTTTAAATTCTTGTAAAAACGGAAGACTATAATACGATGCCACGTAAATGCACAAAGGATGATCAACAGACTGATCCAGACAAGTTTTTTTGGATAGGACTGAACGCTAATCCACGTTATGATGCTAAAGAAGAATAAAATACCTATCCTTGATGACATATTTTCCGTCACCAACCCATCCGGGAGAAATACAGCAGATAAAAACAATATTACAGTAATGGATGCCCATTTGATCCATAGGTGATGCTTCCCTTTAGTCAAGTTAAAGTGCCGGTTAATAACATGGAATTTAAGGACGATGGCAATAAGTATAAGGGCATTCAGTAGCCAAAGCATCATCATGTTTGGGCCGGATTCCTGCTCATGGTGAAATCCGGTCAATATTTTCATTTTATAAATGTCATTTAATAATTCAGATACCGGCTTGAAAGAAATTTCTGATGAGTATCCCGGAAGTGTTTTAATATGAAAATAGTATATCACCCACAATATAATTGCAGGCGTTGAAGAAATCAGAATGAACAGGTGTCTTTTAAGAATAATCACCAATTTGTTTGGCTCGTACTTATGTATAAAGGCTTGAATATTCAAATCAAAAATCATCTGCAAAAGAATAATAACGCCAAAAAAGACAAAGACGACAGCATGGGAAATAAAAATTAAGAAACATAATATGGCCAGAATCAGCATTCTCCGAAATGAGAAGATATCTGGTTCTTGTTGAATACATCCTAATGCTAAAAAAAATGGTATAAATGCAATGCTGAAATTGTAGTAACCCAACATGAATAGCGAGGTGAACGAAAATGGGAAGATTAGCAGATACAACAAAGAATCTTTATTTCCCATTGATTTGATAAAATACCTGAATGCCAGGGCCAAGCCTATAACATAAGCCGAAAGGAATAATTTTTCCGCCATCCAGGCTGGAAAAAGAAACAACAGGCAAGCCAGAATGAATTGTCCGCTCAAATTGCCGACTAATACCGTGTTAAAGCGGAAAAATTGACTTATAAATTCGTTGTCCCTGATCAATTCAGAAATAAGACGTGCAGAGTAAAGGTGCTGTGGGCCATCGAGCGATGGAACATATTTTACAAGGAAGAAAGGCAGGATTGAAACAATACTGAATATCAGGAAAAAATATAATTCGATATTTTTAAATATACTGTTTTTCATTTATTAATATTGACATAATCGTTCCAAATTCAATTTGAAGATTACCTCAAATACTTCTTGCTGAACAGGTTATATTTTAGGATACACCATATTGCCCGGAAACCGTCCTTTGCACCGATCTTTTTCCCTTCTTCATAGGTTCTTCCGTAATACGAAATCCCCACCTCGTAAATCCTGATTTTTGGAAAACGGGAGATCTTTGCCGTTACTTCCGGTTCAAACCCAAACCGGTTTTCCCTGAAATAGATTTTTTTTATGTATTCCGACCGGAAGAGCTTGTAACAGGTTTCCATGTCAGTGAGGTTCAGGTTGGTAAACATATTCGAAATGAAAGTCAGGAACTTGTTCCCGATAGTGTGCCAGAAAAAGAGTATCCTGTGCGGGTTACTGCCCATAAACCTTGAACCGTATACAACATCTGCATTGCCATTCAAAATGGGTTTTAGCAGGTCATTATATTCTTCAGGGTCGTATTCTAGGTCAGCATCCTGTATGATCAGAAAATCGCCGGTGGCTTCTGCAATCCCGCGGTGCAAAGCTGCCCCTTTCCCCATATTCACCGGCTGGTTGAACAGCTTGATCGCATGATCCTTATGTTCGGAAATGTAATTAATGATAACTTTTTCCGTGTCATCTTTTGAGCAGTCATTCACGATGATGATTTCCTTTTGAATTCCTCCTGTAAGCTTCACTTCCAGGACTTTATCCAGGATCAGATGAATAGTCTTCGATTCGTTGTATGCAGGGATAATGATAGAAAGGATGAATTGATCCATGAAATGATGAATTTAATTATTATAAATGACATAATAGCGACACAAAATTGCTCAATTTTTTTATAATCTTAATCGAAAATATCATTCATCAACGGGAATGTATTCTAAACAAAGGTCATCCAAATAAATTTCTTTCTCCCCTTGGTACCATACATAAAGCTTCACGAAGCCACCTATAGGGATATCAGTCTGTAAGGGTGTAACGATCGACATCTCATACCAATTTCCAGGTTCAGGTTTATAATATGACCCATGTTTGGATAAATATCTGGTAATTGTCCCATCAGCATTATGAACAGATAATACCAAGATAGTTTTATCAGGAGCGTCGTCGCTGCTAGAATTTACTTTAACCCGGCCTCTTAATATGACTTTACGTGTATTCGAAATGCTCGCTAATTTTACACCAATTGAAACACTATAAGTGAAACCTGGTTTCAACTTGGTAGATTTCTTACCGCTAAAAGAAAGAGAATCAGTGAGTATCTTTGTTTTGTTTGCTGAATCGGATTCAAAATTGTAGAAATCTAAAGTTATCCATTTGTTATTATTTTTTTGCGTGAGTTTCAGAAAAATAAATGACATATAATTTTGTCCATTTGAAAATTTAAAGTCCTTATCAGGGGCAAAGCCGTCAATCAGCTTGAAGAATGGATTCTTAAGCATATCTTCCAAAGAAAGTTTCTTATATACTTCAGCGAAATGCGTATCCCAAACCAACAAAGAACCATCTGCCAGAACTTGTTCTGGTTGTTTATTTTCAGGCAAAGGATAGGAAAATATTGAATGGTTAGATGGATCTTCACCCAGAAAAAAAGCAAGTTTAGGATCAAAATACATCAATAGTTTGTCTTTATATCCAATTTTTAATAATGCATCGGCTGTAGATTTCATTACCAGTGTCTGCTTAGTTAGGATGGACGGAATTTTAAAGTAATAAAACGGCATCCAGATAACCAAACCTACAATCAACAGAATAATTATTTTTTTAATCCAGATCCGATGACTTTGAAAGGATAACAAAGCATTTAAACCGATAACTGCCATGAGACCACCCAAGGGCATGATGCAAGCCATAAACCGATGGCTGGCGAGGACACCCATCATGCCCTGCCACCAGAGAAAGCTATGAATCAGCACAAAAGCGAAAAAAGAACAAATGATAAGTAAATATTTCGTAATCCATTCAACAGAATAATATTGATTTTTGTCAGTAAATAGAGTTTTCACAAGGTATGCCAATCCAATTAAGGACAGAATCAGCAACGGATAGCCCATCAGGTTTGGAAACCTTTCCAGGTAAAACCAGAATTTCCCACTTCCATAAAGCAGAGAGCCCTTTTCGCCATATGGCATAGCCGTAAAAAACCAGAAAAAGGTTTTGTAATGAAAATAGCCCGCAATGCTGTAAAAAATAAATCCGGTAAATAGGAAAGGGATAACCCTGTATTTTCGGGCAATAATGAAAGCCACCATAAAAATAAACAGGTACATGATACCTTCAGTCCTCGCATAGGGTATAAAAGAAATTATAATTCCAGAAAGTATATTACGCTCTTTCAGGAAAAAATAAATTGCAGCTACCAGTACCAGGGCGAATAATATTTCAGTAAGGCTGGTAAATAAGTTGATCATAAAGATCGGGGCGAAAAGGGAAAATGGTATTGCAACAAGTGCGAAGCGATAATTAAGTTTCCTGGCAATTTTATAAATCATCCATGCCGTAACAAGAGCACAAAGGATATTAAAAAAAATAACCCCCTGTAAACCAAACTGGGCAAAAGGGGCGGCTAGTGTTGTGAAAAGTGGTTTTCCCCAGTGATCCACAAAGTTAGAAGTATATTTAAAAGCGTAACGTGCAAGATTATAATGAGTTATTGAATCGGTATCGCCGTATAGACCTTCAGACAATAAGGATAGGGTAAAAAGGTAGATTCCTGCAAATACAAGCAGGATGATTACCCAGGTTTCCTCCGAAATCTTTTTCTTCATTTCCCAAAGTTGGTAATTTTTTGGATGAAAATGATACCAATCCGGAATATAAATTATTTGCATAAAAATCCATTTACAAACCGCCTGAACCCTTGCTTTATTACAGGAACATTGAAATTTATAAGAAGTCCAACTTTCAGGTTAGCCATTTTCAGATAGGATCCGTCCAGTTACATCATTATATTTTTCATTTTCCATAATTTAGAGAAATTAAGTTACTTTCTCTGTTTATCCGTTTTTTTGATCAAAAATACCCGGTCATTGAAAATTATTTTTTCTCCCCCCCTCTCAGCGCCCCGGCATCCCTGCGGTTTAACTTTAGCCGCAGAGGCAAAGAAGAGCTGTCTCTCTATAAATCAGGTAGGAAATAAGTTTTGGAAATAAATAATTCAAAAAAAACGGCAAAATCATTCGTGGTAATAAACCCGTTTCACCCTTCTCGACAAGCCGGCCAGCACTTCATAAGGAATCGTCCCCATTTCCCTGGCCAGTTCCTTCAACGAGCGTTCCGGACCGAAAATAATAACTTCATCACCTTCTTCGGCCTCTACTCCCGTAATATCCAGCATGCACATATCCATGCAAACCTTTCCGATCACTGGAACAAGCTTTCCTCCAACGAGCAGGTGCCCCTTGCCATTGCTTAATGTAAGGCTCAGGCCATCGGCATAACCAATGGGAACTATCGCCATCCTGACCTTCCTAGTGGTTTTGAAAGCCCTGTTATATCCTATACTCTCACCGGCGGAAATGGTTTTTACCTGTGAAATGGTGGATTTTAAGCGTGCCACCGGCTGCAGCCGCGGCTGTTCATCTTCCAGGCTGGCAATCCCGTATAGGCTTATCCCTAACCTTACCATATTGTACTGTGCTTCCGGGTACCGGGTAATCCCCGCGGAATTCAGGATATGCCTCATAACAGGGTGGTCGGAATGGGAAATGATCTGATCGCTCATCCTTTCAAATACTTCGATTTGCCTGCGGGTAAACTTCTCTTCGGAAGGATCTTCACTGGCTGCCAGGTGTGAAAATACCGACTGAACATAGATCATCCGGTTTGCCAGCAGCTTTTCAATAAGTGAAGGCAGGTCATCTTCCAGGAATCCCAGGCGGTGCATGCCGGTATCCACCTTGATATGGATCTTTACCGGCTTGTTTTTGGGGAGTATATTCTTCTTTATCGCTCTTTCCAGGATCTCCAGTATCCTGTGATTGTATATTTCCGGCTCGAGGTTATGCTGGATGATCGCATCGAAGCTTTCTTCATCCGGGTTCATTACCAGGATCGGGACAGTGATACCGGCCTTGCGTAATTCTATCCCTTCATCGGCATAGGCTACAGCAAGGTAATCGATCAGGTTGAACTGCAATGCGTTGGCGATTTCAAAACTTCCGATACCATACGAGAAAGCCTTCACCATGGCCATGATCTTCGTGTCAGGCTTAAGTAAAGTCCGGTAATAGTTTAAATTGTTCTCCAGAGCATTCAGGTTGATTTCCAGTACAGTTTCATGGGTCTTTTGCTGCAAAGCCTGGCTGATCAGTTCAAACTCGAAGACACGCGCCCCTTTCAGCAGGATCACTTCGTTATTGAATGCGGTGAATGAGAATCGCTGTAGAAATTCTTCAGTATTCTGATAAAAGGCCTTTTCCATGCTGAATTTCTCGGCCTGACGCGAAATTGCCGGTCCAATCCCGATCAAACGGTCAATTTTTTTATTGTGTAGGATTCCAGCAATATCGCCATAAAGCTCATTTTCATCCTTTCCACTTTGCAGGATGTCGGAAATGATAATCGTTTTCTTCTTATGATTGGCCTGCTGTCTCAGGAAATCGATGGCAATGCTGAGCGAATTGATATCGGAATTGTAACTGTCATTAATGATAGTGCAATGATTGATGCCGTCTTTCAGCTCAAGCCGCATCGCGATCGGCTGTAAAGTTTCAAAGCGCTGTAACAGTTGATCCTGGGAATACCCCAACAAAAGCATCGCTGCCCAGCAATGGATAGCGTTTTCGATAGATGCAGCATCGGTATAAGGGATCTTTATGGCGATTTCTTTCCCTTTATATAACGCACTTATAACTGTCGAATGAGAATTTTCCTTGTCAACCTTGCGGATAAAAAGATCGGCATCCTGCTTAAAGCTCCAGGTAAAAGTTTTAATATTTTTCGAAATGCCTGAACGGATAATTACTTCCCTGACTTCCGGGTGGTCCAGGCAATAGATCAGGTGCTGGACATGGGTGAACAGGTAAAGCTTTTCGCCGACTTTCTGCTGAAGGCTCATGAAATTTTCACCATGCGCCTCACCGATATTCGTAAAGATTCCGATTGTAGGCCGGATGATTGTCTCCAGCCTGACCATTTCATCCGGCTCCGAAATCCCGGCTTCAAAGATGGCGATCTCGTATGGATTATCGATCTGCCAGACTGAAAGGGGTACACCGATCTGGGAATTGTAGCTTTTAGGGCTGCGTATGGTTTTTTTATCCTTGCTCAGGAGCTGGTACAGCCATTCTTTAACAACTGTTTTCCCGTTACTGCCGGTTATCCCAATAACAGGGATTTCGAATTTTTCCCTGTGTGCCCTTGCAAGCGCCTGGAGTGCATGCAGCGTGTTTTTAACCAGGATGAAGTTAGCCTCCGGATAAGATTCTGAGTCTGTGGGGACTTTTGAAACGATAAAATCGCGCAGTCCCTTGTAATACAGCTCCGGGATATATTTATGCCCGTCATTTTTCTTGCTGGATAAGGCAAAGAAAAGACATTGGTCGGGGGAGATCAGCTTGCGGCTGTCGATGAGGATATCCCGGATGGTCCTTTCGATAAAGGGCTGCCGGGAGGGCTTGCCGCTGACAACATTAATGATTTCAGAAATTGGATATTCCATTGGAAGTCTGGCTCTTAATGCAGAATCACTGACCCGCTATGACATTGCCCGGGTGGTTGTCTTCGGCGTGAGGGATTTCTTTTTCAATTACAGCATCATTGTTGTATTCAATTTCCTTGAGATAATTCTGCAGTGGCCTGCCGTTGATCTCATCAAAAGCTTTCCGGTTGTTGAATATATCAACTGCAAGGTATACGGCCTCACGGAACGAATTATGCGAAGCCTCGTTCTTCCCGGCAAGGTCATAGGCCGTTCCATGGGCAGGGGAGGTCCTTACAAAAGGAAGGCCGGCAGTGAAATTTACCCCTTTGTCGAACGAGAGGGTTTTAAAAGGGATCATGCCCTGGTCGTGGTACATTGCAAGGATTCCATCGAATTTGAGATAATTGTCTGAACCGAAGAAACCATCTGCTGAATAAGGGCCAAAAACAATCATATTTTTATTCATAGCCTGTTCTACAGCCGGGGCAATGACCTGCGAGTCTTCCATCCCTATGACACCAAGGTCACCGGCATGAGGATTAAGGCCCAGGATCGCTATTCTCGGCTTTCTTATCCCGAAATCCCTTATAAGGCTTCGGTTTAAAAGTTCTATCTTTTTTAATATGAGTTCGGATGTGATGGTATCGGAAACATCCCTGATCGGAATATGGCCTGTTATGACCCCAACCCTTAGTTTATCACACACCATCAGCATCAGGTGCTCCTTGCATCCGGCTTTCTCGGTGAGGTATTCGCTATGCCCGGGAAACCTGAACTGCGCGGTTTGCATGTTTTTTTTGTTGATAGGGGCAGTGACCAGCACATCGATATGGTTCTGCAACAGATCCTGGACCGCCGATTCAAGTGCCTTGTAAGCGAGCTGGCCGGCAATTTCGGTCGACTTCCCGAGATCAATCTTCACTTCTTCATGCGTTACATTCACAATATTCATCCTCTTAGGAATAGCTGCATCGGCATTTTTTACAAGGTTGAAATTGATTTCACTGATATTTAATGACTTTCTATGGTAAGAGGCAACTTTTGAAGAACCGTAAATTACAGGGGTGATCGTTTCCAGCATCCGTTGATCATGAAATGTCTTCATGATGATCTCGTACCCGATCCCATTCATGTCGCCATGGGTGATCCCCACTTTCACGCGTTCCGCATCTGATCTGTGTTTTTCCTCAATATTTTCCATCATGATTTGGTTTTGGACAAAGATATATTAATTTTTGTCTCAAGATATTCAACCAGCAGCCTCACCCCATATCCTGTCCCACCTGCAGGCCGGTAGCTGTCTTTCTTATCCAGGTATGCCGGGCCCGCGATATCCAGGTGGATGAACGGGTAATCGGTGAAATGGGCAAGGAACTTTCCGGCTGTGATCATGCCGGCATCAACACCGCCGATATTCTTGATATCCGCCACTTCCGACCTGATCAGTTCACCATATTCCTCCCAGAAGGGAAATTCGGCGATTCGCTCGTAAACGTTATTCCCGCTGGCTTTGAGTTGTTCCATCTCTTTAGCGGCATCCTTTTCCATGGCCACAATTCCGTATTTTCCGATGGCCCGGCTGGCGGCACCGGTGAGGGTTGCAGCGGTGAAGACCAGCTCCGGTTTGTATTTTTTAGCATAACTCAACGCATCACCCAGGATAAGCCGTCCTTCGGCATCGGTATTCAGGATCTCAACCGTTGTTCCGTCATGCATGCTGATCACATCACCCGGTGCCACTGAATTGGCGTCCATCCGGTTGTCGGTGGCAGGCATAAGGCCGATGACGTGGATTGGCAGGTTCAGTCGGGCGATAGCGTGTATGGTCGTGGCCATTGTAGCGGCACCGGCCATATCGCACTTCATCCCGTCCATGAAATTGCCGGTTTTCAGGTTCAGGCCCCCGGTGTCGAATACTACACCCTTTCCGACCAGGATTACCGGCTTTTTGTTCACCGTTTTTTCCGGTTTCCACTCCATGATCGTGAAAGTCGGCGGTTCAGTGCTTCCCTTGTTAACACCAAGCAGGCCGCCCATTTTCAGCGCTTCTATTTTATTTTTATTGAGCACTTCGACCTTTACCCCGGCATCCTTGCCGAGTTTCTGGAATACATTGGCGAGCTCCGTGGCCGACAGATGCGATACCGGCTCATTGACCAGGTCGCGGCAGCGGATAACAGAATCGGTGATAATGTTCATCCGGTCGATCTGCTCGTCCTTAATAACTTTCGATAGTATACCTACCGAGTTTAGCGTATTTTCTTTCTCTTTCCTGTCACTCTTGTATTTAAGGAACTGGTAGCTGCCAAGCGCCATCCCTTCTACAAGCGCAAGGGTTTCCGGACCTTTACCATCTGCATCAATCACCATAACGCTTTTCGCTTTCAGGTCGTTTAGCTTTGCGGCAAGGGAATCTCCTGCTTTACGGCAGTTTTCCAGTCTTTTGTACTCAATTTTTTCATCTTTGATAATCTGTACGATAACCCATTGGCCCAGCCGGTCAAAAACCACCGTTTCTTTCTTAAATTCTTTAATGACCTGGCTTGTATATTTTATCTCTTCTTTGGTAAGATATTTCAGGTCGATGTTTTTTACATCAGATGTCAGCAGGATAAGGTTGTCATCCTGTGATATTTTTGTGATTTTCTTCTGCATATTTGATTTATTTTCTCTGGCAAAAGTAGTGATTAAAAACGCAGTCAGGTCCTGCGGACGCTTACGGGTTTAAATGGGTGGATATCAGAAACCTGTCAGCGTCCGCGAGCTGGCGGACCTGACAGGTTAATAATCCGGCCCCATGAAGCATTTTATCTTTTAAAAAACCTTTCGTCAAATTCGTATGGCTCCATTTTGATGATTTTAATTTTTTCAAAGTCGGGATGACGGGGATTGATCAGGTAGTTAAAATCTCCGGGAATTGCGGCTGAAGGTACTTTCATAACCGGAAATTTGTTTTGCAGGATAAAATCATCGCCAAGTTTCCGGGTAAATTCAGCAAAAGGAAATTTTCTCCAGTCTTGGGCGAGAGCTTTTAAATCAATTTCAGATATTTCTGTATGTTCAGGAATATTGATTGTCAGCATAATGTATTCCGCAGGTGCTGATCCCAGGGCGATGTGTACTGCGATTTCGGCAGTACATAAAGCCCTCGACTCGCTGGTGTAAATCATTTGTATGCCTTTACTGTTCCATCGTCTGCCGATCAGTTCCGCGCCTTTTCCATCCCAATCGGGACTATACTTTTCCTGGATGAGCCTGAAAACAATCATGCGAATATCCCATAAGCGATTGCAGTTAGTTCATCATTAAGGATCTTAATCCCATAACTGCTATCAAGTAGTTCCTTCGGTTTTATACCGCCCAGTGCGATAATTTTGCTATTCATCCAGATCATGAATTTCTCCTTATCTCCGAATACTTCCACGCCTTTCTTTAATACACTTACAATATCCATGATCCTTTCCGATCGCATCCTGTCGAAAATCTTATTATCCTTTTTGTACCGCTGGAGGCTTCTTTCAGAAATTTCAAGAAATTCCGACCAGTCAGTCATTGACAAAGGGCTATTAGCGGCATATCTCTCAAATGCGTAATACGGAATACCTTCTCGTACGGCCAGTAATTTATCATAGCCGGATTTTTCATTTAAGGAAGAAAAATACAATTCTTCACGCTCATCGGGAACCGGATACTTTTTCATGATGTTAGTTTTATACAAAAATACGACAAATGGCGTAAAATTAGCGACTATTGTCTGTATTTTTTAATGATATTCAGTGCTCCGACGGATTTACCCGTCGGAAGAAACTTAGATGGATATTTTTGAAAGGATTATCCCGGTAGCCCCTTGCTTCTGCTGAACATAAGAAGCGGCAATTTTAGAAGACCGGGTCAATAATTCTTTGTTGTCGAGGAGATCAATGGTTCGATTATCCAATTGTTCAATATTATTGATGCTGAAGGCTCCACCAGCCCCGATCAACTCAACAGCTTCGCGGAATTTCCGGTAATTAGGCCCAAAAATCACCGGCCTGCCGAATGTCGCCGCTTCAAGGATATTATGGATCCCTGCTCCAAATCCCCCTCCGATATAAGCGATAGTAGCGTACTGGTAGAGGTGTGAGAGGTAACCGATTCCATTAACGATAAGAACGTTGGCCAAGACTGCGTTTTCTGGAGTTAGTTCAGAGAAGAGGATTGCTCCGGGTTCCAGGTTCCGGGTTTCGGGGTTTGGATTTTTTTCGGCTTTTGGACTTTGGTCCTTATTTGGAATTTGGAATTTGGAATTTGGAATTTTCTCTCTCAATGCTTCCACCCTGGCTACTCCCACCTCATGTGGTGCAATAATAAACTTCATCTTTTCGCCATACCTGGCAATCAGCTTAACGATCAGCTCCTCATCGGCCGGCCAGGTGCTGCCAGCCAGGAAAACCGGCCCGTCTCCGGCAAATTTTTCTACCAGTGGAAAAGATTTAGCATTGCCGGCAATAGCGGCTACACGATCAAAGCGGGTATCCCCACTTACGATAACCTGCTCTATGCCCTTCGCCCTGAGCAAATCGGCGGAGTCTTCCTCCTGCACAAAAAAACCGGTCACTTTCTTCAGTTGCCTCATTGCCCATCCCCCGTACCATTTGAAAAAATGCTGATCTTTCCTGAAAATGGCTGAAATCACGTAAACCGGGATTTTTTCCTTATAAAGCTCATCCAGGTACCGGAACCAGAATTCATATTTCACAAAAACCGCAATGGAAGGGCGCACCAGGCTGATAAATTTCCTGGCATTCCCGGGGGTATCTAACGGAAGATAGCAGATATAGTCAGCACCTTCGTAATCCTTCCTGACCTCATAGCCGGAAGGGGAGAAGAAAGTCAGCACGATTTTCCAGTCGGGATGCGCTTCACGGAACGCTTCAATCACCGGTCGCCCCTGCTCGAACTCGCCAAGCGAGGCGCAGTGGAACCAGGCTGTTGCCCCCACCCCGTCCCTCCCCCAATTGGGGGAGGGAGTAAGGGAGGGGGCTGACCGCCTGCCAGCCACCCACTGCTTCGCCTTGGGATTAAAAAGCGACGCGATCGAAATGGCAGCCCCGTAAATATGTATGATCAAATCATATATTAGCCACATCGTGGTTAAATATTAATAATAATAGAATTCCTTAACACCTCTCTGGCGCAACGGGATCATCCAGGCAATCTTAGGGCCGATAAGGAAGTCGAATTGTTTTTGTTCAGGCGGAGGCGCCATCAGGTCAAAATAATAATCGCGGTAAGGCTTGACAAACCCTTCGGTGGCTTCAACCGACAGGGTAAAATTGAGAAGACGGCTTTTACCGAAATACATGAATCCGACCGACTGGCTGAGCATCAGTCCGCCGCTGAGCCGGTCATAGCCTCTTTTATAATCGCCTTTTAGTTGCGGGGCGTTCTGGTTTTCCACCTCAATCCTGATCTTATGGTTGATATATCCCACTCCTGCAGTAAAGAAAAAACCTGAATTTTTATTGGATGCACTGACCGGAATTAGTTTCCCGAATTTAACACCCATGGTATTTCCCCGTTCAAAAAGGGCTACCAGCGCCGGTGTGCCGTCACCGCTGATCACATTGCCGTCGGAAGTGATCATGCCGTCAAGGATATCCAGTCCGTTCTTCACATCGTTCCAGAAAAGGAAATTGTACTCAGCGCCGAAAAGCCAGTTCGACCTGGTTTTCACCATGAATCCCGGGCCTATGGTTGAATTGGAGCTGAATTGTTCCGCCATATCTCCCCCTGGCCACTGGTATCCGTAAAAGCCATAGAAGAAAGGGATGGTCGAGGCGGAATCGATCCTTGATTGCTGTGATTTAACATGTAAGGTAAGAAGAACAAGTAGAAATGGCAGAATTATCCTTAAAAGGCGCATGGAATAGTTTTTTCCAAAAGTAGATATTTTATCAAAATCCCCACAACCCCACAACCTCAAAACCTCAAAACTTCACCACCTCACCACCTCACCCCTTCACCACTTTCACCGTCTCCACCTCTTTCCCATCAATCGTCATCCTGATAAGATAAACTCCTGCAGGCAGATCATTTCCATTATGATCGCTCCCGTCCCAGTAGAAGTTGCCTTTATCCCCGGTGGAGCCCTGGTTTGCTGCCAGTGTCCTGACTTTCATTCCCGACAAGTTATAAACGCTGATATCAAGTCTCCCATTTTTCCTCAATTCATAATTAATATAAGTGCCAAATGTGAAAGGGTTTGGATTTACACTAATCTGACTGACGACTGACGACTGACGACTGATGACTGGTGGAACGCCCACCCACGGCCCATACTCGTAAGCGCCCATATCCACTGATTCGCCCCAGACGCGGGGATTTCCGGCAAGATCATATTCCGGGAGTTCGATTCCGGGAGGCAGGTCGAGGGTGCCGGCGTTGATGCAGGGGGAACCGATATCAATAGCATACGGGTAATCTTCTGAACCCAGGAACAAGGGATTGCCGCCAAGATTACCTTCTCCCCAGATGAAATGGTTATATGCGCCATAATCCCGTATTCCAGCCAGACTGTCTTGCACCAGGGTATAATTCACGACCATCGTATCTGCTTTATCTTCTTCACTAATTCCCAGGTAAGCCTGAAAAGCATAATTACCAAATAATACTGAATTATAAAAGTTCACCCTGGAATTGCCACTAGCCCCAATCGCTCCACCCGACGGATTATTCACTGTAAGGTTTTTTGCAATCGTTGAATTTATGATGTCAACATAACATCCATCATTAGTGGTAATTGCAACAGGCCCACCACCGCCATTCCATACAAAAGTATTGAGATTGTCATTGAACAAGCAATTTATGATCATTGTTCTATTCCATCCATATTCAAGATAGGAACCGGAGAGTCCCAGGGTTACATGCCAGCCTTCCCATTCTGGTATAATAGGAGTATCAACATAGTTTCCTGAAAAAATGCAGGAAACAAATTCATTATACCTTGGGGATTCATAAGATTTCACATGGCAGTTAATCGCATAATGAGAACTGCAGTCATTAAAAATGGAATTTTTAATAATAAGGGAATCATCTGAGTCTGAATAGATAGCTGCTTCATTCTCTCCGGTCGTCGCTATAAATGAAATGCTATCCAATATCAGTTTCTTTGAATATCCGGTTGACAGACCGCCATCAGACATAGTTGGGAACCCGTTACCATCCAAAAACTTTAAGTTTTTAATGCAGGTAAAATCCTGGCCAAAGGCAAATTGTGCTCCTTTATATTTTCCTTCACAATCAATTATCGTATTTTCCCTGCTTTCTCCTTTTAGATTCACCCAGTTTTTCAATTGCAAGGGTACATGTTCACCGGTTAAAGTATTGGAATAGACACCGTTGGCCACATGAACGGTCTTCATGTTAAGACTATCCGATGCGATCTTTAATAATGCAAAAGATAAGGTCTGCAAAGGTTCTTCCGGAGAAAAGCCAGAGTTAGTATCGTTTCCTGAAGCACTTACATATAAATCCTGGTTGACTTGTTCTATTTTCCCGTGCAGAACTGAAATAGGTGGCCTCTGGATATGATATTGCCAGTCAGCAAATTTTCCGATATAATATTGATCCGGATTGATAACTGTGCATGTATCCAGCCAGATTTTAGAGATTGTGTCGCTATAAAGTACAGCAATATCAGAACCGCTTACGCTGTAGTTCAAATAAAAATTGTTTAAATCTGTGCTGTCATAAATGACTTTTGACATTCCTGTTCGAATGCCTCCCCCCTTGGCCAGAGCCCAATTATTAGCAAAAGTATTGCCAGACAATTCTAGTAAGGAGCGCCAGGCCCATATTCCACCCCCTTCATGACCGAAGTTTTTCAGTACTTTGCAGTGACTAATTTTGAATTTCGAATTTTTAATCCAGATTCCTCCCCCATCGCCATACCGGGTATATAAAACGGTGTATGCTCCGACTCCATTCTGCAATGTAAGTCCGGTAAGTTGTGCTAAAGAATCACCAGAAGTTGATAATATACAACATCCTGCTTGGTTTCCATCAATAATTGTCTGGTCGATCAGCGAATCAGCCTGGAAAAGAAGCCAGGTGCTGGCAAGGACAATGCCCTTGCCGGTCAGGTCTATATTTTCGTAATAAGTGCCAGGGTATACCAGGACAGTATCGCCATCCATGGAATAATCCACTGCATTCTGGATTACCGTATAATCTCCTGTTCCGTCCTGTTTTACTGTAATGATCTGTGCTTGTGAATAAAGACTGATTTGAAATCCAAATAGGATAAAAAATAAGAGGAAGATAATTAATCCAGAGTTATCGAATAATTTGTCACTAAAGTTCATAATCGTTATTTTTTTCTTTACAATGGATATATTATCCTCCTCATAAATTGTACATTATTAATGAACAACAAGCAGCTTCTCAGCTATAGTAAGATTTTCGGTAATCATTTTTAATAGGTAATAACCTGAAGGGAGATTGGAAGTGCAAAATTTAAACCTATGTTCTCCGGCATTTTGTATCCCGGGTTCCCAATTCATTATTTCTTTTCCCATAACATTAAACAGACCGATTTTCACCCAGGAATCTTGAGCCATGAAATATGAAACATTTGTTTCATTATTGGCCGGATTTGGTTGTACTCGCATCCACACAGACTCTGTCATCAGCAGGTTATCAGGTTTGTTTTTCAATGAGACCAGATAGTAGGTTTGATTTTCTCCCACTGTGATCTTCCGGTTTTCCATTATCCGGGTTTGTGTGTTAAATACCAGATAATCATCAATTACCGGTCGCGATGCTTTAGTAGAATATAGCAATTCAAAGGTGATTTCTTCCCCTTCAAACCCTTCACTATAAGCGCATATCAAAGCTGATGTATCATTTGGAAGAATTTTAGTCGCCCCAATACAGGTATCCCCGGCAAATGCTCCAATCTCTTCGGGTAGATTTAAGGTATCAAGTTCAATTATGATAGATTCATAATCTGCTTGTTCGCTATAATTGAAGAATTCAGGAGCGTCTTTCTCAATAATAGCACTTCCATCGCCAGGTTGATTCCAGGAGAAAGTTTGTTGAATTGGATTTCCCAGGTTGAGAACAACCATATCATTATACGCAATTTCAACGTTACCTTGATTGCACTGGCACCTCCAAATTCCGGGCGAGCTGGCAGTTGATTTAGGTGGTGGAGCGATGAAAGAATTATTAAAACAGGACCAGTATTGACCAATAATCGACCTCAGATTGGCAAGCACTGTGGCGGGTATTGCCTCTAAAGGATTTTGCGATTGAGGTAGAAAATAACCAACCCAGTTTTCATGTCCCGGGTAAATTGTAATAGTCGTGGCTGGATCCGGTAACTCCCCGGACATTGGTAAATAACGAATAGTCGGTGCAGAATGTATAAATTTATAACCAAATGTGCTTTGTACATGAGTTAAATTCCCAGACCAAATCCCAAACCAATTTCTAATAAAGAGATATGGAGAAACTGGATTAAGAGGCCTATTAATCATTCTCAATGTATCTGGAAATGGCTGCATCGGGTCTAAAATCTCTTGTACAGGGATAGGGGAATTTACCTGATCAAGTCGAGGGATAGAGATCCAGTTCCAGATTCTTGGGTGCAAAGGAATCTCATCCGGAGTGCATTCTACTATGCTTATATTCCCAAGTCCTTGGTTTGGAACAAATAAGTATTTGTTATCTTCATCGAATACCATTTTCGCATAAGGTGTGTATTCCCATATCCATTTAGCTTGATTTTGGTGCAGATAGGTATTGCTGATTAATTGATTATTATTACATTGGTAAGCAAGCAGACGAATTTGTTGTTGAGAGTTGATACCATCCCAACCGAATACTTGTATGTATAACTTATCATTAATTTGATTATAAATGGAAGAGATATAATTAAAAAGATTAGGTAAGGGGACTTCTTGCTGAAATTCAAATGTTGAACCACTATAAAAAAGAATATTTGGTTCATTTGAACAAATAACTATTTTATCAGAAAGCGGAGAGTAGTGACATTCGGAGATAGAATTAGAAGAATATATAGTTGCTATGATTGAATATGTCAAAGGATTAATGATAGTCAAACTATATTCTGATAACAGGTAAATTTGATTTTTATAAGAATTATAGTATAATCCACCACTAGACTTCGGAACAATATCATAAGGATGCCCTTCTCCTATAATGGAATTTGAAGTCTTATCTATTTCCACCAACATGCAATCCCAATTACCTAGTTCAGTTGCTAATGCCAGACAATTTCCATTTGATAGGAGTTCGAAGTCGATTATTTCGTAATTCGTCATTTGATTATCCTGAACTTGTTCTATTGCAAAATTTGTCATATCCATAAAATCCAGAACGTTGTATCCTCCTAAATATGTAAAATTATTATTGCCTGGTTGTAATATATTTACAGGATTTGAAGGAAATTCTTGTACATCGTTTGATTGACCGTCAATTATAGTTATAAATGACTCTTCCCAATCATGATTGGTCAAAATTAATTTTTCAGAACCTTGATGAAATGAAAAGTCATATATAGATCTTCCTATTTGGATTGAACTAAATGTATTATCACTTAAATTCTGCACTGTCAGGTAACTCTCCGCAGATGTGGTAAACTCTCCAAGCCAGTAATTTTTTTGTGAAATATCGTTGTGAATACCTTTTAAAACACCAACTCCTAAGTTTGTTCTAAAATCAAATGCAAGTGACATCGAATATAAATCAACTGAATTCCCTTCAATATTGGAAATGACGATATTATCGGGACCAGCTTGAATTAAATGATTTGCTTTCCCCTCGGCTGATACCGTATTCTCGATTTCTGCTTGGAAAAGTCGGTTAATAGTCCAACCTGAAGAATAAACGCGGTAAGTACTTGTATTTAATATCACTTGATCAACTCCTGGAAGTTCAAATTCTTCAACAATGGGTGTACCATTAATCGGCTCCAAATAATCTACGATTACTAATTTATCTGAGAAGCCCGACATAGGTATACCTGGTAAATAAATATAATGGGTCGTACCGCCTATATAGCAAGCTGATTGAGATTCAATTATTGGGAAATTAATAATTGAATGGTCAGGTTGATGGGTGAGCTGATTTGTATTTGGATTGACGTAAAACGAATAAAGAGTGGCATTAGAAAAATCAATATTAGTAGTCATGCAATAAAGCCTATTAGCCTCTCCAATATATATCATTTTATTTGGAGAATAGTAAGTAAAAATATACGAATCATATGAAATTAAAGTTTGGGAATCCAATAAACTGATATCACCCATAGCACTCAGGCCCGAACTTCTTGATGTTAAAGCGACGTAATCATTTTGATGACAAAAGGTTAGATCAAAAATTTCACGTTGGGGAAAAGTAGAAAAATTTCCTTCAATTTCAAGTGAATTAGTGTTAATTAACACCAAATTGCTTGCATCAGTCTGGTTTAAACTGTTTTGCACCCAATAAAGTTTGTCAATTTCAGGATTGAAAAAGAGAAATGAACTTACCAACGGAATTGGAGAAGAATATTCCTGGATAATCTCATGATTGTTAATATCACTACAATCAATGACCAATAATTTATCATCTTCATTTGAACAAAAGATGCGGTTGTGCTCATGATCAAATGCAAGTTTTTTTGTTCTTTTAATTGTACTGTGGCCATAACTGAAATAGCCTGTTTCTCCAACGACCAATGATCCTTGAATAATTCCATTTGACTTGTTGATAAAAATTATTTTTTGGCCGGTATAAACATAGATCAAATTATTTACATCATTATAAATAATGCTGTGTGGAGCGGATTGTGAATTGTTCGTAGGAACATATACATTTTCGTGCCATACTTCTTGGCCTTCTATTAAGTAACATTTAAGAAATAGAATAAAAAAGACTTTAAGGATTATTTTTGTTTTCATGGCATTATAAAATTAAAATGAATTATTCGATTAATTACGACTTGGCATCAGATAATTAATCTAACAATCAAGGAGGGAATAACTTTTCAGGGAGAAAGGGGATCAGAGAGTTACTCTCTCTCTCTCTCTCTCTCTCTCTCTTACGGGAATGCCGTTTTTGATATTCCATGTCATCAGGAATAATTATGGTTTGGTTTAGTAAGATCAATTGGGGGGACAATAAAAGTACAATGCTATTAAAGAGAAGTCAAGAGCTGTTAATAACTTTTTCATTCATATTCAGGAAGTTACATATCAATTCTCATTTCACAGTAACATTTCGCAATAACAATAATTGTGAATTGTTATTGATATTGTGAAATGAGAAATGAAATCCCTCCCCAAATCCCCAAAACCCCACAACCTCAAAACCTCACAACCTCAAAACCTCACA
>CAYJNJ010000037.1:0-15662 GCA_964371595.1 uncultured Bacteroidales bacterium
GGGAATTCCCATTCTAGCCCGTGATGATACGGGCTTTGACGCTTACACCGTGGGTCCGGGCAGTGTTGTTAAGCAGGATTCCATCTGGCTGATGTATTATAATGCACAGGAAATGATCGCTTTTGCTCCGGGACCCTATGCCGGTATGGCATCTTCAAACTCGCCGGCAGGTCCCTGGAAGAAAAGGGAAACACCGGTAATTGCCTCCGGAACCAAAGGTGAATGGGATGCCGGTTTTATTATCCCAAGCTCGGTTTTGTTACTGGAAGATGGAAGCTTTATCATGTTTTATTCGGGAGGAGAAGAAGTTGCTCTCT
Source organism: uncultured Bacteroidales bacterium (assembly GCA_964371595.1). Lineage (GTDB taxonomy): Bacteria > Bacteroidota > Bacteroidia > Bacteroidales > JAGOPY01 > JAGOPY01. The sequence continues at coordinate 318 of CAYJNJ010000037.1, forward strand.
TCGATAACTTTTTCGTCGGCCTGGCCACCTCTGCCGACGGGATAACCTGGGAAAAATATAATGATGAGCAAACCACACAGCGTCCTTTTAGTGACAGCGACCCGGTGCTTATGCCGGGGAAGCCTGGTGAATGGGATGATGCCTTTGTCTGGATGGCCAATGTCACAAAATCCCCTGAAGGGTACCGGATGTATTACTCAGGTGCCGGGCTCAATCTCCGCCAGGATATTAAATACATAGGTTATGCAACCAGCAAGGATGGCATCCATTGGGAGAAGTACCGGGAAAACCCTGTTTATCAATTTGCGGACGAATGGTTCATTCAAAAAAATGGCGGAAATGGATATCTTGAAAATCCGTCAATACTTTACCATGATACCCTCTGTTTTATGTATTATGATTGCGGCCCTTTCCAAATTGATTCGAGTTATTTAGGCCTTGCGACAGCACCCGTTCCCTCAACCAACCCTGGCGTTAATTAAATACGGTCCGTCAACTGACGACTGGAACGGGGAAAATTGTGAAGTATTAGTTATCCCAGACTTGCCCGGGAAAGCCTATGGCAAAAGTCTTTCACATTTACATGCTCTATTCCCATGTAACTGGAGGTCTTACCGATTTCATCCATACTGACCAGGTATTTGGGATAATTGTCCGGTATTTCAATCAGGTTGTTATATTCGCGGTCAATCGTATCCTGGCTGGATAACAGGTAACAAACCTGGATATAAATTCTTTCTCCATCTTTTTCGCAAATAAAATCGACTTCTTTTTCACCTGCTTTACCAACATAAACCTGGTAACCTGCTATCCTTAAATGGAGATAAACTATGTTTTCCAGTATTTTACCAATATCTCCGGCTTTATAACTGATAATTGCATGGCGAAGTCCCAGGTCTTCAAAATAGTATTTTTCTCCTACTTCGAAGATTTTTCGTCCCTTGATTTCAGCGCGTTGCACACCAAAGATGAAGAAAGCTGATTTAAGGTATTCCAGGTAATTCAACACTACCTGGGTTGATATGTTGATGCGCTGGGACTTAAGAAAATCGCTGATACGAGTAGCTGATACAATGCTGCCTGTGTGATCACAAAGATATTTCACCAGGTTTTCCAGAAAAGGTATATTCCTGACATTATGCCGGGCAACGACATCCTTAAACAGAATCGTATTATAAATATTTCTGAGGTAATCAAAGACCACCTGATCGTCTCCGGGGAGATGAATCAGATAAGGCAGGCCTCCTTTTTTCAGGTATTCCATGAAAGAAGGAACAGTATCATCCTTTTTATGAAAATCCAGGTATTCATTGTACGAAAGTCCAAAAACCTTGCATTCTATGTATCGACCGCTCAGGTAAGTGGCCAATTCACCGGAAAGCATACTGGCATTGCTGCCGGTGCAATAAATATCAAATTTGCCAGTGGCCTGCAGACTTCGTAATCCTTTCTCAAATTCAATAATATCCTGAACCTCATCAATGAACAGGCAGGTTTGGTCCTGTTTAAAACGATCAACGTAAGCAAGCAGGTCCTTGTATGTTACAATATCAGAATATTCATCAAGTTCTTTATTGATATAGATGATTGCACGGTCGGGACTTGATTTGCGGATTATATCGATAAGCTGGTAAAGCAGGTAACTCTTACCCACTCGCCGTTGCCCGGTGATCACTTTTATAATATCTTTACCCATGAAAGGCTTAATCCTTTCGATGTAGAGCGGCCTTGAAATATAATTGAATGTATTGATCATTTTTTCAATTGTAATTGACAAACGTTACAAATATACTATTTTTATCTATCATAATTGACATTTCACGGTATATTTTTCGATTTCTATTGTTACCTACCTTTTCCATCAAAAAATGAAATTTCTTATCTCTATTGCAGGTTTGCAGTTTACTGACCACTGACCGCAGACCGCTGACCGCTGACCGCAGACCGCTGAAATTCGTGGCCTTTGCGAACAACCCGGTCCTGGGGCCGGGAGAGCCGGGGAAAAAGGATATGATGCCTTCGGAGTGGCAACTGCGAAATCATTAGCGGGGCCATGGGAAAGGAGTAATATGCCGGTTTTAACCAGGGGGCACAGAAGTGAATGGGATGGTGAATTTATTTTTCCAAATTCAGTTTTAAAAATGGATGATAGTTCATACAGGCTTTATTATACTGCCGGTCAGAGATATGCTGGCCCAGAGAGTCATATAGGCATGGCCACCTCAAAGGATGGCATTCACTGGATGAAATATGCTGCAAAACCGGCTTACAGGATCAAAGACAATCCCCTGGCCGTAACCCTACCATACTGTCGTCCCTGACGGGACTAATTCGGAATAAAAATAAATCGCCCAATCGCCCAATCTTTTTCCCCGCGTTCCCTCAACCAAGCCCGGCGTTAACTAAATAATTCCCGGCGTTCCCTCATTTGAGTCACTTCTGCTGTTGGCGGATTGTATCTTTAAAGTCGGCGGTCGGCGGTCGGCGGTCGGCGGTCGGACAGTTGGAACCCTGGAACAATGGAACAATTTAACCCTAAAATCTATAATCCTATGAAAAAGACAATTTTACTTTCAGTAATTCTCATCTGCACCATTGGGGTATCCTTTGGGCAGTGGACTTACACTAATTTGTCATCTCCAAAAGAGTCTATGGGCGTAGCGTCCTTAGGTTCTAAAGCTTATTTTGCAGGCGGGAATAGCGGCACCAATGCCCTATCATTAGTCGAAAGTTATAATGTCGAAACCGGAACTTGGGACAGTACAGGAAATTTAAGTATTGCCAGGCGGGTAATTGCCGGTACGGCATGCGGGTCAAAACTCCTTTTTGCTGGTGGCGTGAATTTTAATTCGGATACCGTTTACTCCAGGGTTGATATTTACGATATTGGCTCAGGGTCATGGTCCGTTCAGGAACTCTCTCTGGCAAGGATGGGCATTGCTGCCGTCAGCAAGGGCTCGAAGGTTTTGTTCGCCGGAGGGTGCACCTGGAACCTTTTTTGCACCAATATAGTAGATATCTACAATATCTCAACCGGTTCATGGGATATTGATTATCTTCCAATAGCAAGGGGAGGCATGGCGTCTGCCGTAGTGGGTAACCTGGCTGTTTTTGCAGGAGGATTTATCACGGGCGGAGGGGTGAGTGCCCATGTGGATATTTACGATTTCGCGTTAGATACCTGGAGCACAGCCAATTTATCTGAGGCAAGGGTCTGGGCAAGCGCGGTCACGGTCAATGACAAGGTAATTATAGCCGGAGGGTTAAAATCCTTTCCTGATGTACCCAGTGACAGGGTTGATATCTTCAATTCATCAGATGGCACCTGGACCACGGCTACACTATCTGAAGCAAGGGCATGGATATCTGCAGGGGCTGTCAATGATAAAGCCTATTTTGCAGGAGGTTCTAATGTTGCTGATGGCGGCATTACTTATGATTTTACAAATGCGGTTGATGTATATGACGATGCCAGCAATAGCTGGTACAACGATGTGCTTGATAAGCCACGCCAGAGCCAGGGAATCGCTATTGGCGATTATTTAATTGTTGCAGGTGGTACCAGCGATGACGGGTTTCTTTCATCCGTTGAAATTTTTCATGACCCAACCCTCATCCACGTGCCTGCTGATTATTCAACCATCCAGAATGGCATAAATGCTGCTTCAGATGGAGATACCGTGATAGTCGCTGAGAACACTTATTATGAAAATATCAACTTCTTTGGTAAGGCACTCTTACTTACCAGTGAATTCATCCTTGACAAGGATACCAACCATATTTCGAATACCATCATCGATGGCAGCCAGCCTGCTGATCCTGATTTAGGTTCAGTTGTAACATTTACATCAGGAGAAGATACTACTTCGGTCATATGCGGATTTACTATTACAGGCGGAACAGGAACACTGATACCTGAGACAACTTTTAGAGCAGGTGGAGGTGTTTTTATACAATACTCCGGGGGCAAAGTGCTAAACAATCACATAGAATACAACGAAATTATCAATGAGAGTTGGGCTATTGGCGGCGGAGTTTGTTCGGGAGGGCCGATCACACCAATACCGTGGGTGGTACTACGGGATAACAGGATTAATCATAACAAAGCAATAAGTACCGGCAATGATGAAGGTGCCGGCGGTGGGATCCAATCATATTACAACCTGATCATGACCAATAATGATGTATCCTATAACGAGGTGGAGGGCGCCTGGCGCGGCGATGGCGGTGGAGCCCGCCTCAGGGGTGACTTTGGACACGTTGACCTGACTGTTATAAACAACCGCATAACGCATAATAAAGCAAAGTCTGTTAATGAATTAACAGATCTGGTGATCAGTGGAGGATTGGATATCTTTTGGGATTGCTCAGGTATCGTAGCAAATAATGATATTTCGTTCAATGTTGCAGAAGTGCCCGGTGATAAGTGGTGTTACGGAACAGGCGCATTGATAGAAATGATCACCTCAAATGATTTCATTTTTGAAAACAACCTGATTACAGGCAATAATGTTATTGGGGGGAATTGCATGGGCGGGGGATTATGCATTTATAACACTGGTGGTAAATTCCAGAATAATGTGGTTCAAAATAACAAGGGCACGAATGGCGGCGGAATCGGTGTCGGTGAAAATAGTAGTGATCCGGCTGTATTGATTAACAACACGATTATCGGTAATGAAGGAGTTTATGGCGGAGGTTTGTATGCATCCTCCGCTAATGCTGTTGTAATGAACACTATTATCTGGGGCAATACTGCTCCGACTGGAGCCTCAATTTTTGAGGAAGGAAGCTCCCTGGAACTAAGGTATTCGGATGTGGAAGGCGATGAAATATGGCCAGGTACGGGGAATAAAAATGAAGATCCGCAATTCCTTGAAGACGGATGCCACATCGATCAATACAGTCCTTGCGAAGACCAGGGAGCGGATTCCGTTTTAATAGGTGAAACCTGGTACTATGCCCCCGAAACCGATCTAGAAGGTACTCCACGTCCATATCACATGGGCATCGACATGGGGGCTTATGAATGCGATATCATCGAAAATATTCCGAATCCATTCGTATCATCTGATTCATTCATTCAGGTCCATGTTTCGCCCAATCCGTTCAAAGATCACACCACTATCAGCTATAACCTGGAGAGCGACACACAGGTGGAAATCTCGTTGTACAATAGCCAGGGCAGTCTGGTCAGGGTCCTGCTTTCAGGAACGCAAGCCAAAGGCAGCCAAATACTGGGGTTTGATGGTGCAGATTTGCCTGCGGGCATCTACTACTATCAGCTTAGGGCGCAGGGCGCAGGGCAGGTTGGTGCAGGGAAGATTGTGAAGTATTAGCCAATAGTCATTGGTCATTAGTCATTGGTCATTGGTTTTGTGAACTCTGGAACAATGGAACAATGGAACAATGGAACACAAGAAATGGTATGCTTAGAGCAGTGATAATCGACGACGAGCCTCACAACAGTGACACCCTGGGCAAGCTTATAAAACGGCATTGCCCGGGGATCATTATTGCAGGTAAAGCAGATGGAATAAAAACCGGGATTGAAGTGATCAGAGAACTGAATCCGGATCTTGTCTTCCTGGATTTCAATATGAACGACGGGACGGGTTTTGACCTGCTGCGTGCCTTTTCACCTGTTGGTTTCAGGGTGATCTTTGTTTCGGCTATGGATAAGGAAACTGAACGGGCTTTTCTGCTCAGCGGGATGGAATACCTGCTTAAACCGGTAAGCTCTGAAAAATTAAAACTGGCTGTCGAAAAAGTACTGAAGATGGAATTACAGCATTTTGCCCTGCAACTGCAAGTGCTGGAGGAGGACTTGACTTGACTCACCACATCGATCCATCCTGAAACATGCTCCCTGGATAAAAAGGCGAATGAAGCGCCGAACGGGTGCCATTGCCATATTCGAATGAAGCGTTGATCTCAAAATTTTGTGTTGGGCGGTAGTTGAGGTTCAGGATCATGCCCTGGCTTTCGGGGGTTTTCAGCCTGGGATCGGAGATATTGGAATTGAAGGCGTTGAAATCTTTATAAAAGGCCCCGGAAAGCATCAGCTTATTGCTTAAAAGGTAATCCCCCTGCACAAAAATGCTGGTTGTAGTGCCGCTGTTCATCACCGGGGAATAATAACCATCATACCCGGTATAATAAGGATCACCGAAATTTTGAAAAACAGTAACCCCTGCTTTCAGGCGGAAGCGCGGTGAAATATTGTAGGACAGGGCAGGTGAAACGTAGGTGCTGAAAGATGAATTCCCCTTAAAATTCCCGGCAAATCCGGTCCCGGCCTGCATTGTGAAACCTATGTCACCCGGCTTAAAAAGCAGGTTACCGGTAGCTGAATCCAACACATATTGAGTCCCGGGCATATTGAATGAAGATGATAAGCCGTTGTAATAATACTGGCTGAAAGCGCCCAGGGAGATGCCCAGGAAAATTATTGAAGCTATAATTTGCTTTTTTATCACGGGATAAAATTAAAGATAAAATTTCAAAACGAGTTTCATTATTTAACCACTTAGGCACTGAGGGCACTTAGGAACACTAAGGAAATAAATAAGGGTTTTTACAAAAGTTGATGTCCTCAAGGAATCTCAGTGGTTCTAAGTGTCCTTAGTGCCTTAGTGGTATTCCTTTAAGCCAACTTACATCAACCTTCATGAATTAAAACGAGAGCAGTTCTATTTGTATTGTATATCTTCAAAAAAGCCCAGTTCCCGGTAGGATCGGAGAAAGTATAGTAAGGCATGCTTTCATCGATCCGTCCATGGCCGCCGAAAGCTTTGCTGTCGGAGTTGAGGATGATACGGTATTCGCCGTGGCGTGGCACAGGGATGGTGTATTCGGGAATGGAATGTGAGGGATGAAAATTGAAAACGAAAATGAGGTTTTTACGTTCGAAAACGATCGTCTTGTTATCCTCATCCATATTGAGTTGCCGGGCAAATAACGAGGTCATGACCTGGTGCTTTTTGATGATGCGGACCATCTCCCTGTCGAAAGCGGCCAGGAACTGGTATTTCAGGTCCGGGCTGTCGACCAGCGACCATTGCCGGCGGGCGTATTTGTAGCTCCACCCGTTGCCTTCCCTTGGAAAATCGATCCATTCGGGGTGGCCGAACTCATTTCCCATGAAATTCATGTAAGCCTGTCCGCCCAGGGCAATGGTACAAAGCCGGATCATTTTATGCAGCGCCATCCCCCGGTCGATAACCAGGTCCCTGTCGTCTCTGTGCATATGATAGTACATTTCCTTGTCCATCAGGCGGAAAGCGATGGTTTTGTCACCTACCAGCGCCTGGTCGTGCGATTCGGCATAGGTAACGGTCTTCACATGCGGCAGGCGGTCGTTCAGGACATGCCAGATCTCATGGATGCTCCAGTCTTCATCCCGGAATTCCTTCAGGTATTTGATCCAGAAATCGGGGATGCCCATGCCCAGCCGGTAATCAAATCCGATACCGCCTTCTTCGACAGGAAATGTCAGTCCCGGCATACCGGTGACATCCTCCGCGATTGATATTACCGCTGGATTTATCCTGTGGATAAGAGTATTGGCTAATTGCAAATAGGTGAGCGCATCCCACTCGACGCCCTGGCGGAAATATTTCTCCCTCGAGTCGATCGCTTCGAGGCCGTGGTGATAGTACATCATCGAGCCCACGCCATCGAAGCGAAAGCCGTCGAAGCGGAACTCTTCCATCCAGTACCTGAGGTTGGAAAGGAGAAAGCGCAGCACTTCAGTCTTGCCGTAGTCGAAGATCTTGGAGTCCCACTGCGGGTGCTCTCCCCTGCAGCCCGGATGGAAATACTGCGAATCTGATCCATCGAACTCGTTAAGGCCTTCCACCACATTTTTTACGGTATGGGAATGCACCACGTCGAGGATCACGGCGATGCCCAGGCTGTGTGCCGATTTTATCAGGTTTTTCAGTTCCTCCGGCGTGCCGAAGCGTGATGAAGGGGCGTAGAAATTCGATACATGGTAGCCAAATGAACCATAATACGGGTGCTCCTGTATGGCCATGAGCTGGATTGCATTGTAGCCGGCATTTTTAATCCGCGGCAGGACATTTTCCGTGAATTCGTTATAGGTCCCAAGCCCTTCCCTCTCTTGCGCCATCCCGACATGGCCCTCGTAAATAAATAGCTCGCCGAGTTTCCCCGCATTAAAATCATCCCCGGACCAGTCGAATTTAGCCGGGAACCAGACCTGGCCGGTGAAATTCTTGGTATCCTCATCCTGAACCGCACGGGTAATGTAAGCGGGGATCTTATATCGAAGGCCTTTTGCCGAATCAACAAGGACCTTGACTTTGCTGCCGTGGGTAAAAGAATCCTTGTATTGCATTTTATCGAGGAAGATCTCCCAGGTGCCGAATTCATTTTTCTCCAGAGGGTGCGAAAAGCGGTCCCAGTTGTTGAAATCGCCGGTGAGGAAAAGCCTATCGGCAAGCGGTGCCCATTCGCGGTAAATCCAGCCTTTCCTCTTTGCATCATAATTGATCCCGAAGTATTTATATCCTTCGGAGAATTTCTCAATGCTCCCGAAATCCTTAACAATTGCCTCCAGCCTGTCGCGGTAACGATTATAGCGTTCTTCGATATCCCCGGCGCTGGGCTCCAGCCAGGGATCGACTTCGATGAGTCTGAGCTTGTGATCTGCCATCGCATTGCAAGTTGAGAGATAAAGGTAGTGTAAAAAGTTGGACAGTTGGACGGTAGGACTGTAAGACGGGAAGACGGGATGACGGGAAGACGGGAAGACGGGAGGACGGGAGGACGGGAGGTCAAACCCGAAGGACTTCAACTTGAATAACCCCCGGTGAAACCGGTGGCAATGAACTACTATCTAAATCCCAACCCTGAAAGGGTTGAATATCTGGTGAAAATGTCCTCAAAATCTTTCCAATATCAAATATCGCACTGTCGAATATCATTCCTATCTTTATAACAAATTATCCAAACCATGTCGCCCGTTAAATTCGTAGCCCTGGTTACCTGCCTAGTTATAAGTGGAATAGCCTTTTCACAGGCGGGTTACTACCCTCCCCCATCTTCCGTAAATTATCAAAACGATACGCTGACAATCTACCCGCCGGATTCCCTTCCCGGCGATCCGGTAATGCTTGTTTCTTACAATATTTATATTGATAATGAATTTTTTGATAATGCACAGATGCCTAATTCTGAAGAGGTTGTACAATATTTCCTGGATGATGAAGATCTTCTTCCAGGAACCAGGATTTTTTGTGTAACTGCGGTTTACAATGAATGGATCTCTGAAAGCACCTGCGATACAGCCGTCATTATTTACGGTTATGAGTTGCCTTTTTATGAAGACTGGTCATCCGGAAGCTTTGAAACCCAGCAATGGAGCGCTACATCCGATCGCTGGATTATTCAATCCGAGGAAGGAAATCCGGCCCCTTCGGCGGTATTTCAGGGCGTACCGGGATTGTCGGACTACGAGGTGATCCTGGAAAGCTACCCGATCAATGCTATGGGTATCAATGAAGGATGGATAGATCTTGATCTCGAAATAAAACTTGATGTTGTACAATCAACCGGTGAAGAACATTTAGTGGTCCAGGCATGGAATAATATAGACCAAATTTGGAGAACAGTGCATGATTTCACAAATGAAGATGGAAGTTTTGAGTGGGAAAAAAGAACTTTCTATATGCACTTTTATCAAAACAAAATATTTAAAATACGGTTTCTGGCCGGGGGTTCAAATTCAAATGATATCGTTAGCTGGCAACTTGATAATATTCATATTTACAGGTATTGCCATCCAACAAAAGACCTTGAATTAAATGAAAACAATCAATATAACTATTTGGAATGGTACGCCGGAGATTGGGGTTTAGGTTTGAATGAATGGATATATTGGGATGATGGTGAAAATTCGGGTAATTCGATTGGAACAGGGGCTGAAGTTGAATTTGACGTCGCAGCGAGATGGATCCCGGGACAGCTGGATGGTTATGATGGTCAGCTTTTGGATTATTTCGCCTTTTTCCCGGCAGAAAGCCAGGCAACATATCGTGTGAGAGTGTGGACAGGCACTGGTCCTGACACATTAGTCATTGATCAACCTGTCGACTATCCCCTCATTGGCATGTGGAACTATGTATCGCTGGATAATCCTATAGTTCTGGATGCCAGCAGAGACTTATGGTTAGGATATCATATTTCCACTCCGTCAGGTTACCCCGCTGGAGTGGATGATGGTCCTGCTGTTGACGGCTATGGAAATATGATATTTTGGGACAGCACATGGACAACATTACTTGAAATTAGTGAGGATCTGAATTACAACTGGAATATCTCAGGTCATTTTAATTTAAATCCTTTTGGAGATAATTTATATTTTAATGTCTATAGGGAAACAAACCTTGGCGGTTATGAACTGTATGCCCGAGCTTATCAGGCCAGTTACCGGGATAGTAGTATTTTACTTTCAGATTATTATTGTTATCAAGTAACCGTAGTCTATGCCGAAGAAGGCGATACGTGTGAATCACCTCCTACTAATTATGCTTGTGAAACGGTGATGCTCGGTTCAGAACAGTTTGAGGATGAATTTGATATCCGGATATATCCCAATCCTGCTTCCTCTATCCTTAATGTAGAATCACCCGAAGAGATAAGTGAGATCAGGATATTCGATTTGATGGGGAAATGTGTTTTGAAAATGGAAATTGGAAATTCGGAATTTGGGGTTGACGTAAGGAGTTTTAAGAAAGGACTCTATTTTATTGAGGTCAGGATGGATAATAGGCGTTATGGAGAGAAGGTGGTGGTGATGTAGCGAATCCAAATGCAACCATTTTATCCATTTCTTTGTCTTATTCAAATATAAGACCAGGCCATGATTTCCTTAAAAACCATTTTTATCTTATTGGTTATTTTTTCCAATGGGATTGTAAATTCCCAGCCATTATCATCCTATCCTCCGCCTTCATGCGTGCAGTTTGAGAATTACGGCCTGTGTGTCTGTCCACCTGATTCTTTGCCGGTGCCGCCATTGCAGCTTATTTCATATACTATTTATGTTAATGATGATTATTACACCAATATCCCGGTCATTATTCCGGAAGATATGGTCTGTTGCCAGGTAGACTCAGTTGTGGTCCTGCTTGGTGAAAACACCTTTTGTGCCACTGCAGTGTATAATGAATGGATCTCAGAACCTGCCTGCGACACGGCCATCGTAGCATTCGGAAGCGGTCTTCCTTTCTACGAAGATTGGTCTTCGGGTGATTTTGAGACCAATAGCTGGACTGTTAATGGAAATCACTGGCTGATCAGTTCCTCGATAGGTGAGCCGTCGCCATCCTTAGTTTTTAACAGTGAAATCATTAATACAAGTTATGATGAAACGGTCGAAAGCATGGTCTTTATAACGGATACCGTTTCGTTCTTTGATAATTACCTGACCTTTGATTATACAAGTGAAGCCAATCAGCCTCCTTATCTAAACGAAAATTTGATCATTGAAAACTGGGATTGGATGAACAATACCTGGATGGAAGTTGGAAAACATGAACTCAGAAATGATTATGTTTTTAACCATGATATGATATGGCTTCCAAGAAAAGAAAATGTATTTGCCATCCGGTTCAGATGTACCGGAACAAATCTATCCAAGGTCGATTACTGGGCTATTGATAATATCAAAATTGAAAGGGCTTGTTATCCTCCGGAAGATTTGAACCTACAAATTGTTGATCCATACAGGAAACTTACCTGGTCTCCTCCTCCCAGCCTGCTTCCGGAATGGAATCAATGGGATGATGGCGTAAATGGAGGCAATTCTATTGGGACGGGAAATCCTGTGGAATTTGATGTCGCAGCCCGTTGGGAGCCGGAACAGCTTGAAAATTACATAAATTCAACCATTGACCAGGTGGCTTTTTTTCCTGCAGAAGCAGCAGCAAATTATAAAATCAGGATCTGGCAGGGAGCAGATGCTGCTAGCCTGATCGTTGACCAGGAAGTGAACAATCCTCAGATCGGATCGTGGAATTATGTGACCCTTGCAACACCTATACAGATTGAATTTCCCCCCGAATTGTGGGTGGGCTATCATATAAGCACAACAACAGGATATCCTGCCGGGGTCGATGATGGTCCTGCCATCGATGGCTATGGCAACATGATCAATTTGGGTGGATGGCAGACCCTGCTGGAAATCAATCCGGAATTGGATTACAACTGGAATATAAAATTTCATGTGGTTCCTTGTGCCGGATGCAGTCATTTAAAGTATTATGAAATCTACAGGGACTTTTATAATGGTTATGAAATGATTGATACCACCTGGAATCAAGATACTTATACCGATACAACGACAGATTTATACGGTTTGTATTCCTATAAGATCAAAGCGGTTTATTATCATGAAACGGACACTTGCTATTCACTATTTTCAAACACGGCTTCCGACTGGATCCCTGGAGTCGAATCTATTCCCGGTAAGATGCAGATCACCGTTTTTCCCAACCCAGCATCCGGATATATCAAAATCAGCAGTGAAGTGTTGCTGGAAAGAGTGGAAATATATAATGGCGTAGGCGAAAAGGTATTTGATCATATTTTCGAAGAAAAAGAAATCATCCTCCCGGTTTCAGACTTTTCAAGCGGGTTGTATTTCCTGGTCATCAAAACAGTGAAAGGAACAGAAAGAAAGAAAGTTGTGATAATGTAACGAGGTAGCGAATTAATGCACGATCTTTTTAATCATCATTTTTCCTCCTGAGCTAATTCCAAGAATATAGATCCCGTGCTCCATGCTACGCAGATCTATTCTGCAGGGCGACTGATTGTGAGAAATATTCAATTTATCCAGAATTCTTCCTGATAAATCCGACAAGGTTATCTGCAGGTCCTCCCGGATTTCAGCCTTGTCGATCTCAATCATCACAAAATCCTCCGCAGGCACAGGATAAATCCGGACATCCAGTTGGTCATATTCGCGGATTCCGGTAGGAATCATATACGGCGTTCCCCATTCTTCTTCGCCTTTTTTATAATAGTCAAGCTGCTGGCAGGGAGAGCAGTTGTGATAATCATCATATATATGAATATAATTACCGCAGCCTTCAATGGACCGCGTATAATTGGCTCCCATTGCTTCAAAACAGCTGTCAGGCGGAAATGGTTCGAAATAAATCAGATAAGAACCATCCAGCCATTTCCTCCCATTGTATTTTTCCGGTTCATAATACATGGAATAGTCGTAGAAATAAGCAGAGTCTTCTCCCCAAACTGTTTCGCCAGGCAATCGACCCTGGTCTATATAATCCTCAATATTGCCGTAAACTTCCTCCAGCGTATCATATACCGGATTGGAAGTTCCTTCAGGCCCGACAAACCATTGAATCCGGCTCATTTGATATTGAACTGAATCCTGGTCTGCTGCAATTGTTTTATCAAGAACCTCAAAAACTTCGTAGAGGGTCGCATATGGCCAACCTTCAACATGGCTGCTGCGATGAAAAATATCCTCAATCTCATAGTTAAAGATATCGCCATAGGTCATCAAACCAGTACCGTTGACCGTATCAGACGTGGTTATTCCTGCGAGTTCATAAGAATTATAATATTCATAAGGAAAAAAATCCCTGAAATTCATTGTTCTGATCAATCCATGAGACTTACTGAGGATAATTGAATCGACGCCCAGGTCAATCACTTTGATGCTATCGGTAATCCCCAGGAAAGTCATGGTATCACAGCGGGTCACCGTGGCAAGGGTATCGGATCCGAAAATCACGCCGATATGGATATAACCCCATGAATCGCCCGTCGTTGCCTGGGTTTTAATCAGTATTGTATCAATAAGAGGAGTTCCGCATCCCTCATCACACCATCCATAAAGAATATTATCTCCGTTGGATTTAACAAGCAGCTTATAACCCATCCATGAAGGTCCGTCAGGCTGGTAGCACAAGAACATTTCAGGGCTGATCCATTCCTCATGGATCGATTCATGGTTATACCATTCGGTCCCTTCGTCGGAAATATAGGCTGAATCAAGTCGCAAGCCAACTACGTGAGGATAACTATCCTCTGTTGAGAGAAAAAAATATGTCGCATCCTGCCGGAAGAGCTGGTAGTCGTGAGGTTGCTGGGATAGGACGGTATGACTGTATGACAATAGGAAGATAAGAATTGAAGAGTGAATAGTGAAAAGGAAAAAGGAAAAAGGGAAATACGAAAAACGGAAAGCTGATAAAAGGCGTTTCATAGCAGGAAAGTTTGGTACAGGTTAAAATGAATTGTAAATATAAGGATATCTAATAAAAGAAACACCGGATTGACAATCGCGTAATTAATCCTATCTTTAGCCTCCTAATCCCTATTCTCTCCACCATGAAAAACATCAAAATTCTTTCCTTTTTATTGCTGTTCAGCCTTGTATACGCTGAGTTCATCCAGGCCCAGGGCTCGCGCGAATGGACCGTTGTAGCCAGCTATACCATACCCGGCAAAGCTTCGGGACTGGCATGGGACGGCACTTACCTCTACAGCGGCCTTTATTCTGCTCCTGGCGACGATAACCTGATCTACCGGATCGACCCGGCTGACGGCAGTTATACCCTGCAGTGCGCCGGCCCCTTCGTCCAGGCCTACGGGCTCACTTTCGACGGCACCTATCTCTGGACAACCGACCACCCCACCTCCAGCCCGGCCAATGCCATACAATTCAATATGTCGGGCGGTGAGGTTTCAACATTTGCGCTTCCGACAACTTACATGTCGGGCATTGCATGGGATAACAACCGCTTCTGGACCTGCGCCTATTATAATCCTGACGGGATGACCTATAAGCTGACAAATACCGGCGGCATCATTACCCAGTTCCCAACGCCAAACCTCCAGCCATGGGACATTTGCAAGCAGGATGAATTCCTCTGGGTTGCGGATTATAACGCCAACATGCTTTATAAAACCGATACGGTCGGCAATACACTGGAAAGCCATCCCTCCACAGGGCTTAAGCCGGCCGGCATAGTCTACGACGGCCAGTACCTGTGGTATTGCGACGGCGAGCTGCAGGCCCAGAGTACCCTCTACAAAGTCGACCTGGGCGGCTCGGGGACACCGGAGATCAACGTGCCTCAGGATTCGCACGATTATGGCATCGTGACCATCGGCGATTCGGAAACCTGGGATATGACTGTGCAAAATACCGGCGACGGTGACCTCGTGATCACCAACTTGCTAATCCAGGATGCAGTACCCATCTTCTCAAATTTTTCACCCCCGCCCAGCATCACCCCCGGGGATTCCGTCACCGGGGCGGGGGGGGGGGGCGCCGGG
>CAYJNJ010000037.1:15672-36739 GCA_964371595.1 uncultured Bacteroidales bacterium
CTGACTTACACCCCCACCGATCCTATCGCGCTAAATACGGAAATTACAATCGTTTCCACTGACCCCGTTGACCCTGAAGTCCCTGTCACACTTACCGGGAATGCTGTTTTGAACGGGCCGCATCTTGTGGTTTCAGAGGACAGCCATGATTACGGTATCGTAAGGACAGATGCATGGACAAGGTGGTTCCTGCAGGCTTCCAATAACGGGAGCGGCATCTTGACAATCAGCAATATCAATATCAGTGACAATAGCTTTGTAGTGGATGAAGGGACCGTTTTTCCTTTGAATATTTCCAGCCTTGACACGGTTAAAATCGGGGTCTGGTTCAATCCCACCGATGATATCCCTTACGGTGAATTCATGGATATCGTTCATAACGGAAGCAACCAGAACCCTTACCAGGTTTATCTCAACGGTGCCGGCCTTGAACAGGACTGGCCTATCGGAGACCTGCTCTGGTACTATACGATCGACGTTGATTACGATAACAGCCCGAAGGCCATTGCCCCTATCGATGATATCACGGGCGACAAAGTGAGCGATGTGATCGTCTGCTCGGAGGATGATATCATCCGCTGCTTCAACGGCAATTCGCACAACCTTGCCGACGTGCTCTGGGAACGGCCGATCTATGCCGGTACGACCTACAGCCAGAATGGGCTGACGATCATCGACGATATCAACAACGACGAGTTCCAGGAGGTAATCGTCGGCACAGCCTGGGGCGACCGGTCGGTGACGGCATTTTCAGGGAAGACCGGCGAACAGCTCTGGAAATACGACAGCCATGAGTACGGCGACGGCGGCTGGGTGTACCAGGTCGATGCGCGTTTCGACTACAACAATGACGGGGTGAAGGATGTGCTGGCTGCGACTGGCGACGATGCAAACGGCACCGGCCCGAGGCGTATTTTCTGCCTGGACGCCCTGAACGGCGATAAAATCTGGGACTGCTTCACCGGCGGACCGAACTTTGCCGTCATTGGCATACAAGACTTCACGGGCGACAATATCCCGGACGTACTTGCAGGGGCCTCCAGCAGTTCGGAAACGGAAGGAAAAGCCTACGGTATCAACGGCGATAACGGAGCCATCATGTGGACCTACACTTCCGTCGGCTCTTCAATCTGGGCACTGGAGCAGCTTCTCGATATCAACAGTGACGGGATCCAGGATGTAGCTATAGGAGACTTCAGCGGGTATATCCGTTACCTTAACGGCACCAACGGAAGCGTGCTCCAGACAAGTTCCGTCGGGACCAACCTGATCCTGCGCTTCGAACTGATCGACGATGTGAATGAGGATGCCCATCCCGACCTGATGGTGGCGAATAGCGGCAGCAATGCCGTCACGCTGAGCGGGTACGACGCTTCCACCATCTGGTTGCAACCCATGCCCGACAAGCCCTGGAACCTGGCCGGCTCGAACGACCTTACCGGCGATGGGATTAGCGATGTGCTTATCGGCACCCTTTATTCAGACAACTTCCTTTTCTTCCTTGACGGGATCACCGGCGAAGAGCTCGAATCAATCAATTTTGGCGAAGCGGTCGACGCCATCAATTCCATCCCGGATATCACGGGCGACGGCTCATTTGAGATGGTCGCCGGGGGACGCGACGGTGCAGTTCACTGCTATTCAGGCGGGATCAACAGCCTTGCCGCAGTCGGTGAAAAACCAACGGTAAACCAGGCTTCATTCCATTCAACCGCATGGCCAAATCCAACGGCAGGACCGGTGAATATCGGATTCTATCTTCCAAAAGACCAGTACGTTGTGGTGGAAATATATACGGCTAGCGGAAATCTCATCGGGAACATCTTCGGATCAGACTTACAGAAAGGAGAACACCAGTTAAGCTGGAACGGCTGCGATGCCGGTGGAAGTGAATGCCCTGCAGGTCTCTACTTATACAGGATAACAGCAGGAAAGGCGCATTCGACAGGCGCCGTGGTGAAGACGGTAAGACGGTAAGACGGTAAGACGGTAGGACGGTAGGACGGTAAGACAGTAGGACGGTAGGACAGTAGGGCAGCAAGATATTAGGATCTTAAAGTCATACAGTCATAAAGTCATAAAGTCATACAGTCTTAACTGAAGAAAAGGTAAGCCACGAACACAGCCGCAATCGCCCCGGCCAGGTCGGCGATAAGCCCGGCGGTGATGGCATAGCGTGTCTTACGGATGCTCACCGATCCGAAATAGACGGCAACGATATAGAATGTGGTATCGGCCGCACCCTGGAAGATGCAGGAAAGCCGGCCGGCGAAAGAATCGGCGCCGAACTGCTTCATCGTCTCCACCATCATGCCACGGGCACCGGAACCGCTCAGCGGCTTCATGAAAGCCGTAGGAAGTGCATCCACAAAACCAGTGTCCATGCCCATGACTGCCACCAGGTCCTTGATCCCGCTAACAAGATAATTCATCGCCCCTGAAGTCCGGAACAGGCCAACCGCGACGAGAATGGCCACAAGGTATGGAATGATCTTTACCGCAATGGAAAAGCCATCTTTGGCACCATCGATAAAAGTCTCGTAGACATTGATCTTCCTATAAAAAGCAAGCAGGATAAATGAAATGATGATCACAAAGAGGATCAGGTTTCCTGCGACCAATGAAATTGTGTTGATCTGTTCCTGGGAGATGGTGGAAAAATACCAGATGATGCCGGAAACAAGGAGAGTGAAACTGCCGAGGTAGGCCAGGATGGTCCGGTTGAATAAATTGATCTTCTGAAAGATGGAAACGGCAATAATACCGGCGAGTGTAGAACAGAATGTTGCCAGTAGGATAGGGAGAAAAACATCGGAAGGATTTGCAGCGCCGGCCTGGGCCCGGAAGACCATAATGCTCACCGGGATAATGGTAAGGCCGGAAGCGTTCAGCACAAGGAACATGATCATGGCATTAGACGCAGTGTCCTTTTCCTTATTGATCTCCTGGAGCTCCGTCATAGCTTTCAGCCCTAAAGGAGTAGCCGCATTATCCAATCCAAGCATGTTTGCAGCCAGGTTCATCATAATGGAACCTGTGGCAGGGTGATCTTTCGGGATTTCAGGGAAAAGCTTACGAAAAAGCGGCCCGACCGCTTTCGACATCATCGTAACAATACCGCCTTTCTCCCCTACCCTCATCAGGCCCATCCAGAGCGTCATGGCCCCGGTAAGGTAAAGTGAGATCTCGAAGCCGGTCTTCGCCATGTCGAAAGTGCCGTTCATCAATGCAGGGAATATCTCTGTATCCCCCATAAAAACCAGTCTTACCAGGCCTATAATAAAAGCAATGACGAAAAAGGCGATCCAGATGTAGTTCAGTACCATAAAAGGGCGGAGACTTAATTTTCCGACCAAATTTATCCATTTATTAAGTTACTTGTACGGATGAAGTTTATTCCTGCATCTTTTACCTACAAATATCACTAATTCATCGATTAAATTTTTTTTAAAGGCAATGTGTAGCTTTATTTGCAGAAAATTTGCTGAATGAAGAAAATTGCATTTCTATTCTGTCTCTTACTGCCTTTTACTTTTGCCCATGCCGGACCTTATCCTGGAATTCCGGCCGGATCAGAGCTTAAAACGGGGGTCATCAAAGGAAAAGTCGTGGAAGGCACAAGCTCCACACCGGTTGAATATGCCACTGTAACATTATACTTTGCAAAGGATTCAACCATGATCGACGGAGGTATCACCAATGCCGACGGGGATTTCGAATTCAGGAAACTCGATGCCGGTGAATACAACATCATCATCCGGTTTATGGGCTACAGGAAGGTGCTGATCGCCGGCATCAGGCTCGAAGAAAAAAATATGCAATCGGACGTGGGGATAGTGACACTGAAGGCTGATGTAACCAACCTGGAAGAAGTGGAGATCGTGGGCGATAAGCCGCTGGTAGAATATAAGATCGACCGCAAGGTGGTGAATGTCGACCAGCAACTCCAGGCCCAGGGCGGTACAGCCGTCGATGTGCTGGAAAGGATCCCTTCGATCAATACCGATCTCGACGGGAATGTCGCCCTGAGGGGCAGCACGAATTTCACCGTCCTCATCGACGGGAAACCGAGCATCATCACCGGTAGCGATGCATTGAACCAGATCCCTGCCTCGACCATCGACAAGATCGAGATCATCACCAACCCTTCGGCAAAATATGACCCCGACGGTACCGCCGGTATTATTAACGTCATCACAAAAAAGAACAGCCTGAAAGGATTATCGGGGATTGTCAACCTCAGCGCCGGGACAAGCCCTGATTACAGCGGAAGCCTTTTGCTGAATTACAGGACTAAAAAGACCAGCACTTCATTCGGGGTTGATTTCGGCGACAGGGAAATGCCCGGTTACCGGAGAAGCTACCGCGAGACATATGATCCAGACACGATATCTTATCTTGAATCCTACAGCAATAATAAAATGACCCGCGGCAGTTTCAGCCTGAAAGCAGGGATCGATTACAGCCTGACGGATAAAAACACCATCTCGGCCGAGGGAAATTACAGGGTTTTCAATATGTCGAGGGGCGGGACGACACAAAACGAAAACTGGAGTTCATACGATGCGGATCCTCAGTATTCCCTGACCGATGATATGGATAAATCGGATCATCCCTCATTCCAGGTCACCCTTCGCGACATCCATAAATTCAACGCCGAAGGCACCGAGCTATCCACCCAGCTTACCTATAACCAGGGCGATGATACGGGTGAACAGTTCACCCAACAGTATAAAACAGATGAAACCTGGACTGAAACCGGGGAATTTATCCTCGATTATAAAAAAAATACTACGGAATCGGAAAAGGAATGGCGTGGCGATATCGATTTTGAGCATTCATTTAATGAAAAGAGCAAGCTGGAAGCGGGTTTTCAGCTGAGGATGGACAGAAGCGATGAAGATTACCGCTATTTCGACCATGATTCTATCAGCGGGGATTGGGTGGAGAATTTGACCCAAAGCAACCGCTATGAATTCTCGCATGATATTTATGCCCTGTATGGCACATATTCAACCGAAATCAGGAAACTGGGGATCAAAGCCGGCCTCCGCACGGAGTACACCAACCGGAACCTGCACCAGATAACGGGAAATGAGGATTTCCCTTATGAGAGCTTCGATTTTTATCCAAGCCTTTATCTTACCTATCATCTGCCTTATAACCAACAGATGCAGCTGTCGTACAGCAAGCGCGTGAACCGTCCGAGGGGCCATATGCTGAACCCAGACACTTTCTTTTCAGACGCTTTCACCAGCTTTTCAGGAAACCCTGAACTTGAGCCCGAATTTTCTCATAACCTGGAGCTGAATTACCAGAAGTATTTCGGCTATTCCTTTGTTACCATTGAAACCTATTACAGGCTGACTGACAACAAGATGAGCCGCGTCCAGGATGTGGACGAATTTGGGAAGGTTGAAATGACGATGGAAAATATAAACAACGACCGTTCACTGGGAATAGAATTATCAGGCAATGTCAAGGCTACAAGCTGGCTGACTATCAACCCGGTGGCGACAGTCTATGATTATAGGCTGACCGATGAGGAAAACGGCGAGAAAGAAACCAGCAGCAGCACCAACTGGATGGGAAGCATTGAATTTGCCGCTGACCTGAAAACCAAAACGAAGATAAGGTTGAATGGAAATTATGACAGCCCCACCGTCACCGTCGACGGTACAAGAAAAGGGGCCTTTTATGTAGGGTTTTCGGCCCGCCAGGATTTCTTTGACAATAAACTATCACTGACCTTTAACATTCGTGATGTTTTTGATTCAAGAAGGATGAAAGAAACCAGCGAGGGTGATGACTACTATATCAGTTCTGAAAATTGGAGGAAAGCGCCGGTTTTCGGCCTTACGCTAAGCTATAAATGGAACAATTACATGCGAAAGAGAAGCGGGTCTGAAAATATGGACGGCGACTACGATGTAATCAACATGAATTATTATTAATAAGAAAATTGACTTATTTATGAGAAGAAACCTAATCGGGATTTCCCTTGTAGCATCAACAATGTTATTCCTGACTGTGAATGCCTTAGGGCAGAAAATCAGTTCCTGCGAATCATTATGGAACCAGGGACCGGCAATGATTGATGATGAGGTGCAGATCAACCGGATGCATTATGACGATAAAAGCAAGTTCATGTTCATCATAACTAATAATGAAGAGCAGCTTTTTATTGATCTTGTACTTTCAGACCAGGCAGCCATTCAAAAGATCATGAAATTTGGATTAACGACCTGGCTTAACCGCGACGGAAAGACCAAAAAGGGGACAGGGATAGTATTCCCGAGATCACCGGAAGAGACCGGGGAGCCGGTTTTCAGAAAAGAAAAGGGGGGCGACAGGAAAGCGATGATGATGGCGATGATGGAGAATAAAAACAAGGAGATGGAGCTGGAAGGTTTTTACGGGAAAGGTGTCAGTACGATAATTGATTTGCGCAAGGATACGCTATTTGCGGGCAGGGTGGAGATGAAGGAAGGCGGAAAGCTGCATATCAGTATCGTGATGCCCCTTGCAATGCTCGGCCGCGGTGCGAAAGCATCAGACTTCAGCGCAATCAGTATCGGATTCGAAACCGGCTACATGGATGTTACAGGCCAGGGAGGAAGTTCAGGCGGAAGCATGCAGGGAGGTGGCGGGATGCACGGGGGCGGTGGGATGCCTGGCGGCGGGATGCCCGGCGGCGGGCCACCTCCGGGAGGAAATCCCTCCGGGGAGCAGCCTGCTGGCGGAGCGCAACAGCAGCCCGATATTGCAAAGCTTGCTTCTCCTTCCAAATTATGGATTAAAGAGCTGAAACTTGCAGGGAATCCATAAAACAGGATTTCCTCTATGCCCTTTATTTAACCGCAAAGGCGCGCGAAGGATTTCGCAAAGGAACACGAAGAAATTTATAACCAGTCAAATCCTTATTGAGAAATTAAAATTTTCTTCGAAGTAATCCTTGCATTTCCTTGCAGCACAACAGTGTAAACTCCCGGCGCAGGATTGACAAGGGATACAGCTTCCTGGTGTTTTCCGGAAATGCGGACATCCCTTTTTTCATAAACCATTGTTCCAAGGGCATTAAAGACAAAGAGTGAACAGGATTCTTCCTTTACAGAAGATATGCTGACAGTAAATTGTCCGTTATTTGGGACCGGGTAAATGCTAAACCCGGTACTGCTGGTTTCCCCGATCCCAGTTATGATCACTTCCATCATGTTCGACAGCGGCGAAGGGCAGCCATCAAGGGTTACGATCGTAAAATAATATCCATTTTCCTCAGCCTGGTAATCCTGGCCTGTAGCACCCTCAATCGCGATCCCGTCGAGGTACCACTGGTTTCCTTCCGGTGCGCTGCTGTGGAGCAGGAAATATTCATCCATTGTCACTACAGGAGCTTGCGGGACGGGATGCACTTCTACCGCATAAGGCGGCGAGGACTGGCCATCACCGCAAAAATTCACCCCATAAACAGACACGTAGCCTGATTCGGCATCAGCAGAATAATCTACCGTGATGATATTGGTGTTTCCCCCTTCAACTATGGTTGCACCATAGGGTAATGACCAGACATAATCGATAACATCTTCCACCGGTTCTACGGAATAAATAACCGACCGGGTCCCTGCGCATAGCTGGGGGGTTCCTGTAACCGGCCCTGCACTTCCGGGGAAAGGCAGGACTTCAACATCAAATACCGCCGGGGTGACTGCAGTACAGCCCGTTAAATCAGAATAGTTTACCGAAACGGTATTTTCCCCCGGGGTATTCCAGCTGATCTCAACCTGATAAGTGCCCTGGCCTGTAATTATTGTCCCGCCGGAAGATACCTCCCAGGCATAGTTGATAAAACCTTCCTGGGTTGTGTATACTCCCAGGTCTGTCTTTTCACATGCAATATTACTTCCATCAATGGATGGTTCCGGAAGGGCATTAACTGTGACATCCATCAGGGCCGGTGAGGCAGCCTGGCAGCCATTGGAATTGGCATAACTTACTGCCAGGGTTTGCTCCCCTGCAGTATTCCAGTAAACCATGATAGTGCTGGTCCCTTCTCCTGAAATAATCTGTCCGCCTTCCGATACTGTCCATGAATAAGAGGTCATGCCACTTTCCGTGCTGTACTGGCAGGTAGTGGAAATGCAGCTCGTTTCCTCGCCGCTGATCGTCGGAATAAGCACGGGACATATTGT
The DNA here is from genome assembly GCA_964371595.1 of uncultured Bacteroidales bacterium. GTDB lineage: Bacteria > Bacteroidota > Bacteroidia > Bacteroidales > JAGOPY01 > JAGOPY01. The sequence goes on from CAYJNJ010000037.1 coordinate 23,862, forward strand.
ACTGAACGTAAGATCATCACCATAGGTCGTACCAGTCTCATTTTCAGCAACACAACGGAAATGATAAAGTGTGTTAACTTCCAATCCTGAAATATCACTGCTCAAAAGCCAGGTGGTATCACCGTTCAGTGGTACCATTGTTGCCGGGACGGTATTCCCATAGCCTGTTGTAATTCCATATTCAAATATCACGGTAGCCGGGCTGCAATGGGCGTTCACCGTGCCATTGAGGGTTGCCGTGATTTCCCCGATATTGGATGCAGGGAGGGTGTAAGTAACCGGGTTGCCTGCAGGCAGTGTTGTTATAACCTGGTCGTTGCTGAAAACGGTCACACCAGCAGCAGTTACACCCCTGGCCCTGTAATGGAAGGTGCTTGAGGGGGGCATGGAAATATCAGCGCTGATGGCAATGGTTGTGGTGCCTGTTACTGTGAAAGGGGTTCCGGCAACTGTACTTCCATAAGACAGGTCAGGGCCATAATCAAAATATGTATCTACAGTCAGTCCCCTGGGATCGATCGTGCCGTTTAAGGTTGCCCCGCCGCAGGAGATCCTGGAAGCTGCCAGTGTTGAAATTTCCGGGTTAATCCCGAATTCAAGCGGGCCCATATCGGGAGGGTCTGTTCGTTGCACCCCGGCAATGTCAGCCGGAATAGACGGCATGTAGAATCCTTTGTTGTCGAGCCCGGTATTTGAAGGATGAAGGTCGGTTGGGGAAACAAACAAAGGATCCATATCGTATGAAAACTCGTCCTGCAGGGAAACGGCCTGCCATGCAGCAAGGTTGGCAGCTGGAACGCCAAGGTAACCCAGGATAGCCTCAGGGCCGCTGGAATAATAATCGTTATAATTAAGTTTGTAATAAGAAGTTGCAGGGGCATCGGAATAAACCGAAAAAGCCTTGGCGGCACCGGTGGCATTATTGATGGAGTTTGTGAAAATATTATTCCTGGCATCGATGTCTGTAACCGTTGCGGCTGCATAAAAAGCTGCACTGATATCTGATATTGCACCATCGCGGTAAATAGTCCCTGTGAGCCTTACAGTGTTAAAATAGAGTTTGATCCCGCCGGTATTCCCCATCAAACGGATACCGGCAATCGAATTGGTGCCGAAAGTATTCCAGCCGTCACCTGAAATCTGAAAAACTAAATTGTTGGAAATTGTAAGATTACTCAGCTCCGAACCTGTATTCACATCGATCCCTTTGCCGCCTCCGCCTGAAGTCCCTGAAAATACAATGCCGGATATAGTATTACCTGTTATCGTGGTATTGACCGTATTAATCCCGATATTAATCCCTTTAGGATTGGAATTGGTGAACAGGTTTTTGATGATATTCCCGGAAATAACAAGTCCGTCTGTATTGGAAACACTGAGGCCTGAATTACCAAGAGTGACTGTATTATCATCACTCCCAAAGGTATTTCCTGTGATAAGCCCGTTGTGGTTGATGCCAAGCTGGAAACCGGCGAACTGTATCCCGGTCATTGCATTTAACAGCTCATTATTGCTGATAACCGTATTATCATAATCACCGCCAACGGGACTTAAAAAGATAGCATAAGTATTGCTGAACTTACTTCCGGCTTTCAGCACACAATTGCTGACGGTGTTGTTTTGTGCACCCCTGAAACCGTTATTAAACAGCCCTATGACATAGGAATTGGCCTGGTTGCTCGTATTTTCAAAGATAAGGTGCCGTCCGCTGCCTTCCAGGCCTGCTCCATCAAGAATAATATTATTTGCCCCGTTGATAGCCATTATCCCGGTTGGGGAAGATCCGGTGACCTTCACTGTCAGCCCTTCTTTTGGCCGTATTGTGACCGTATTATCCGGGTTTGTCCCGGGATATTCATTGATCATTATTGGGAAGCTTTCTGCAGAACTGTAAACAGTATCCCACAGCTCATAAATTACCGGGCCGGTAACTTCCTTATTATTCAGGTCTGCAAGAGCCTCAGAAAGGGTAGCATATGCCTTTCCGCTACCTATCGGATAGACCCCTGCCAGGCTCCCGACCACGAGGTAAGTATAAGGTGTGACTGGTGCAAGGTTACAGGCCGGCGGGTTTGGCGCAAATCCCCCTGAGCCGCCGTATGGATCTGCGCCAACGTTAGGCATCGGGGAAACAAGGTCCTGTGCAACGATATAATAGGAGACAACATCACCCAGCAATACCCCTGCGCCAAAAGTGAAAGAATAGGTATTCCCTTCCAGCCAGGTAGCGCTGACAGGGGCATAAGAGCCGTTGTTGATCCTCCAGTAAAGGACTGGTAGACCGGTGCCGACAGTCGGGACGCCTGTAGCATCCGTGATGGTGGTAGCCAGCACTCGGTCCCCAGTGCCTGAAGTATTGGATAATGGAATAAAAGAAATGTCAGGAGCTGTGATGTCAAGTACCATCCCGCCGAATTCACTGGCACCGATATCGGGTGCATTCACGGGGACCCCGGAATCCGGATTGTAAGGATAGCCCTCATTTGGAAATCTTGGGGTACCCTCAGCATCAGTGGAAATACTGATAGGTGACAAAATGGTGGCCCCGCTGCTTTCACACTGGTTTGGCACCGAAGTCTGGATATGCAGGTCATAGGGGGTGACACCGGTATTGACAAATGGCGTGCTTTCAGTCACTGAATTAGCATCCCTGGGCGACACCCTGTTACGGTAATTCTGCAAAGTCAGATCCAGATTTGTTCCATCATAATAGATATAATTAAAGCCTCCCGGCTGACCGGCGTAAAAGTTATTATTGTTGGAGCAGACAGAATAAGTCGAGAATACATTCGAGCTTCTCTGGTAAGCAACATTTCTGCCCTGGGGCCCTGGGGTAGAATTATTTACGATAATGTTATTCTTTAATTCAACCTCAATACTGCTGCTGGCAAAAATCCCTGTAACACCGAAGCTGGCGCCAGAAGAAGAAGCATCGAGGTAAACCGTGTTGTTATAGGCCCCTGTTTTAACGGCACCCGAAAGATAAATCCCAAAAATAGCCGGATTGGCTGTAGCTTGCGGCGCATATAACTGTGAAACAGTATTATTATAATGAAACTGGTTAATCCCTGATGACTGGTAAATCCCGTAAAGTTTCCCGGAAACGGAAGTAGTGCTGACATTCTGGACTTTATTACTGTGGAAGAAACCGGCACCTGAGCCATTCCCGTTATAAACAGCGTACACAGTCCCTTTTGCATTAAAAATATTGGTCACGGAATTGTGATGTACATTTTTAACTGAACCGGAAAAAAGGGTGTAAAGGCCATAGGTAGTCCCGGTAGATGAAATTGTGATGCTGTCGATATTATTTTCCATCTCATTAAGGACGTTGCCACTTCCCCCGTTATACAAAAGATAAGTTGCCCCTCCCCCGTTTACCGACTGGACCCTTTTATTCCTGTTTATTTCATTCTGGTAAATATTGATTGTGCCGGCAACAGTCGGATTGCTGCTGAAGTAAGCGTAATAAAGCGTTCCGGTTGCAGCTACCGATGTTGATCCTGCCGTATTTCCTTCTATGGTATTATTATAAAGATTTGCTGTAACGCATCCTGTTGAAATATAAATATAACCCACGGTATTCCCGGTAAAATTTGGGATCGAATTATTACTAACACTGTTATGATGGACATTGGCTGAATTGGATGTGCCTGCCGCTCCCATCCCGGAGCTGTAAATCCCGTAAAAAGCCCCAGTGCCCAGGTAGCTCATGCTGATGACATTATTCCAGACATCGACGCTGGAATTAGTCCCGGTGAGCAGGCTGATCACATAGAGTGAGCCGGTTGAATTATTGCATGAACCGGTAAATAAATTATTGGCAGCTTTTATCCCATTCTGGCCTGAACAATATATTCCATAACTGGTAATCGTCCCTGAATTATTACCAAGACCGTTGATCGTGTTGGGTCCGCCAGTCCCTATCTCATTTGCCTGGTCGTAATAAGCAAAGGGGCTTTCATCCTCAAATCCTTTAATATAAATAGCATTGTAAGAATCCGAAATAGAGAGGCCTGAAAAGCTATTATAGGAATTTGTGCCCGATAGGTTTGTTATAACGAGCGGTGTATTAGAATCATACGCGTGGTTCCCCGAATAAACAGCACAGGTTGATGAGTTATTAGCATTCAGGGTGATGCTGCTGTTTTTAATGGTAACATGCTGCGAGCCATTTAACCCTGACGATTTAAGTAAGGCAAATCCCCATTCCACCTGGCTTACCGGCGACAGATTAGCCGGGTTCTCCCGGATATCGATCCCGTCAAATGTGAAGTAGTCGGCACCGGCAAGGCAGATAATAAAATCCATGCTTCCGGATCCGGGGGAATATGCCGTGATCAGGGGGTGAGGACCGCTACCGCTCTTTTGAAAGATTACCGGGTTATCCGCTGTACCGGTGGTTGTGATAAGTCCGGAATTCGGAGAAGAAAAGGTTTCATTTAAACCTGCAGCTACATTAAAAGTGATCCCACCAGGGCCAACTCCCTGGCTGTTCAATACAGAGATTGCAGATTCGATCGATGGGAAATCCCCGGGAATAGTAAAATATCCGGATAACTGTCCGAAGGATATGTTATATAAACATAGGGATACCAATAACAGAACATGTTTTTTCATGACCATTGGGCACTTGGGCAAATTAAATCCGGCAAAAAGTGATTAAGGCGGGAAATTAATTGGATGGAGGTTGGGGGGGTGTCCTGCCGAAACCGTATTTCCTTTTGCCGGGGTAAAGATATGTCAATTTTATCCTGATGTCAATGAAATTTTTATAAATTTTTGACTTTGAGTATTATCCAATAATGATAAAAATTGCAGATACTAAAAAACCGGCGGATTGAACCGCCGGTTTTCACAAAATTTATAGAAAAATAATTTTAACTTTTACCTGGTCACAAGGATCTTCTTCACAACTGTCTGGTCATTACCCTGGAAAACTACAGTATAAATTCCGGTCGAAGGCTTGTTAAGGTCGATGGAGTGCTGTACATTATCTTTCACCATAATGTCACTCTGTTCGTACATCATAACCCCTAGATCATTATAAACACTGATGGTGAACACATGTTCCCCGGGTATATTAACAGATACCACAAACTTACCGTTGTTAGGCACCGGGTGGATGGAGAACCCAGAACCGTCAGGTTCGTTCAATCCAACGAAGATAACCTCGACATGGTTTGATTCTTCCGAACCGCAGCCCTCAAGCGTTACGACAGTCCAGTAGAAACCTTCTTCTTCGGCCTGGTAATCCTGGCCTGTAGCGCCATTGATCATCGCTCCGTTGAAGTACCACTGGTTGCCTGCAGTGGCGCTGCTGTGAAGCAGGAAGAATTCGTCCACGCTGGCTACCGGTGTTTCAGGTACCGGGTTTACGATCACGGCAAATGCAGGTGAAGCATTCCCCGGACCGCAAAGGTTTTCACCATAAACTATGATATCCCCTGAAAGAGCATCCAGGGCAAAATCAACCTCGATACTACTGGTATTCTCCCCCCCGACAATAGTTGCTCCTGCAGGCAGGGTCCAGATATAATCATCGGCCTCCGGAATTGGGCTTACAGAATAAGCAACCCCTAATTTACCGGCGCAAAGTTCAGCAGAACCGGTAATAGTACCTGCATTACCAGGCAGAGGCATTACCTCTACCCCAAAGGAAGTTGGTGTACTGGCAGAACAGCCATAAGTATTTGCATAGTTAACAGATACAGATTGCGCCCCGGCAACGGTCCAGTTCACTTCGACCTGGTAGGTCCCCTGGCCGGAGACAATCATACCGCCTGAGCTCACAGCCCAGATGTAATTGCTATATCCCTCCTGGGTAGTATAAACATGCCAGCCGGAGTTAACGCACATAAGGTCACTTCCGGCAATTGTCGGGGAAGTCAGGTTACCCACGGAAACATTGAGGGTTGCAGGAGCTGCTGCCGGGCATCCTTCCGCGCTGATGTAAATAACGCTTAAGGACTGGGCTCCGGCACTATTCCATTTCACGGTAATTGCATTGGTACCTGCGCCCGACATAACCTGGCCACCGGCGGAAACAGTCCAGACATAGGCTGTCATCCCGGCTTCGGTACTGTAAGTATAGGTAGAAGTTATACATGCAGTTTCGGGTCCTGCAATTGTCGGCACAGGCAAAGGATTAACCGTAACAGCCAGGTTTGACGGTGCGCCTGTCCCGCAACCACTGGAACCATAGACAGAAATATCTCCTGATACAGCGGTTTCGTCAAAACTGACAGTAATAACAGGCGTATTAGCCCCGGCTGTAATTATGGCACCCGCCGGCACTGTCCAATTGTAATTATCAGCATCGACAATAGGGTCAACAGAGTAAATATAACCGGCACCTGGTTTACATACGCTGGTTGGGCCGGTAATAGGCCCGGCAGCCCCTGGCGGCGGGCAAAACGTGTTAAACCACTGGTCTTCACCGTAGGTGGTTCCCGTAACATTAGTCCCGACACAACGGAAATGATAGATAGTATTATCTGCAAGGCCCGTCAGTTCAGCCATAACAGCTGTTGGTGCAGAACCATCGACAATTCCCGGGACACCGGAAATCACATTACCGTAACCCGTAGTTTCACCCCATTCAAAGCTGACTGTGGTCGCCTGGTTGTAAGCAATTACAGTGCCGTTGAGCTGGGCCGTAGTGATCAGCACATTTGTCGCCGGATTTGTTGTAACCGCAGGTGGTGCCGGTAAAGTATAAAAAGTCATATCGTTTCCGTACGCCGTGCCTGAGGGGTTTGTAGCCACTGCCCTGAAATGATATTCGGTATAAATATCCAATCCTGCAATGACAGCGCTAACCGGTGTATCCGTCCCGCCAGTCACCGGGCTTTGATCGGCAGTGATAATAAAACCGTAACTATCGGTCAAACCATATTCGAATATTACTGAGGCTGTAGAATTGACCGCATTGACGATTCCATTCAAAGTGGCCCCGGATAATGTAATATCTGTGGCTGCAGTTGTAGTCACAACCGGTGGAGGCACTGTTTCAAAAGTCATATCGTCGCCAAAAATTGTCACCCCAGTACCTGTAATACCCCTGGCCCTGAAATGATATACGTTTGAAGTAGCCAGCCCGGTCAGATCAGCGCTGTAGGCAGTAGTCACAGTGCCAGTAATAATCGCCGGCGTACCTGCAACAGAATTGCCATAATCGGTTGTCAGACCATAATCAAAGAAAGTATTGACAACCATGTCCGCTGCATCGACTGAACCGTTCAGTGTGGCTTCGGTTCCATTCACTCCGGTGGCAGGCAATGTAAGTACTTCCGGGTTGATACCAAATTCATAAGCGCCCATATCCGGAGGATTGGTCCTGTTCACACCTGCGAAATCCTTCTTTACCATTGAAAGATACAATCCCAGGTTATTCAGGGCCATATTGGTAGGATGCAGATCGGTAGTGGAAACAAAGAGGGGGTTGATATTTTTTGAACCCGCATCCTGGCCGGTAGCCGCCTGCCATGCTGCAAAATCAGCTATTTCTGCACCATAATACCCAATGGCACTTCCCGTAGAATAGTAGTCATTGAAATTAATCTGCATGAATGTGCTTGTTGAAGGGGTATAAACCGTATAAGCCCTGGGATCATTGCCGGTTAAGGTATTGGAGAAAATGTTGTCCCTTAGATCCATATTGTCAGTAGCAGATGAAATCATCAGGCAATGAGAATACACCCCGGCCGTAGAGCTTCCAAAGGCACCAGTAAGGCTGATGGAATTAAACCACACTTTATACCCGTCCCCTCCGACAATACGGATACCGATAGGCCCGTAGAAATTGGAAGTGCTGCCATAATTATACAGGTCATAAATTGTGTTGTTATAAACCTGGTTATTTATATTCCCGGTGGAAGAAGCGAAATACATGGCTATGCAGTAATAAGACGCGGTGGTGTTAGTCTGGCCCATAGCATGGATGTAGTTATTGCTGACAACAGAGTTGCCAATGGTGGTCCCGAGATACATACCGTATTTGCTGCCGTTATAAATCATATTATAAATCTCATTACCGGTTATGACAGCGCCATTTACACTTTGAAACCTCATCCCGTATCCAGTGATATATTCGGTATCAACATCACCTCCTACGATATTATTTCTGACTTCCAGGTTGTCCAATACACCGGTAGTGGGTACGCCCTGGACAAAAATCCCGTAAAATGCCCTGGATACCCGGTTGTTTTCTATGGTAATCCCGTCGTTATTAGCCCCGGTCCCGGAAGTACTGACGGTGGTGCCGGCAACGTAAATCCCGAATGTAGAAGTTACAGTATTGGTTCCGGCTTTGACGTTGCAATTTTTTATGGTGATATTGGAAGAAGGTCCATCCGTGCCCAGGCTCGAAATCCAGATTACCGCTGAGCTTGTCGATGTCGCTGTGTTTTCGAAGGTCAGGTCCCTGGTGTTTCCCCCGGGCACATTCGAGCCATCGATGATAAAATATGATGCTCCCTGGAACTTAAAGACTGAGGTTGATGAGGAGCCGGTAATAGTGGGGGTGATACCGCTGGCCGGCTTTATGGTTATAGTATTTACCGTGCTGGTTCCGGCTACCGGTGTAATGACGACAGGCAGGGTTTCGGAAGTGTAGGATGCATCAATCAGCTCGAGGACCACCGGGCAGGTGACATCGTGTAAAGCCAGGTCGTTGATGGCTTCTGTGATGGTCGTATAGGTACCGCCTGCACCAACCTGGAAGGTACCGCAAATGGCTTCGAGTATAATATAGGACAATGGCGGGTCCGGCGGGGTTGAACATGCTGGTGGATCAGCTGTCAGACCTGCTGCACCCTGGGAAGGGACTACCCCGACGTTAATGTTAGGCACCGCTATGTCTTGAGCTGCAAGGTAATATGAAACTACATCCCCTATCACCACTCCTGCACCAAATACGAACGAATACTGGTCAGCACCAAGCCAGGTGGCCGTCACTGCAGTATATGCACCTGAATTTATCTTCCAGTATAATACCGGAAGGCCTATCCCGGCCGTCGGGACCCCCGAAGCATCGGTAATCGTGGCAATAAGAGTGTGGGGATCGGTTGAAGAGGTATTTGGGATAGGTGAAAAAGCAATCAGAGGGGGAGTAAGATCGGTTCCCATTCCGCCAAATTCATCTGCCCCCATATCAGGGGCCACAGCAGGCGCCGCCGCGTTATCTGGATAGCCGGTATTGGGATAGCGGGCATCTCCGTCATAGTCGGTGGTAATATCAACCGGTGCGGAAACTACAATCCCGCCACTTTCACATTGCGTCGGTACATTAGTTACCATATGCAGGTTGTAAGGCCGTACAGTTTTATTCACAAATGGCGGATTTTCGGTGACAGAAGCTGCATCTGCCGGCGTAACACGTGCCTGGAAATCGGCAAGCGTCTGGTCGGAATTGGTGCCATCATAGAATATCAGGTTGTTGGGACCCGGCGTGCCTGCAAAAAAATCATTATTGTTTGAAGTCGCCGCGTAGGTTCCAATGGTGGTTGAACTGCGCCGGTAAGCCACCGCGTAACCAGTTGCACCGGGAGTAGAGGCATTGACAATAATATTGTTTTTCAGCTCCACGGTTGGTGTCGTTGAAGTGTATATCCCTGAATTTCCAAATGCCGCTTCGGTTGATGCTGCATTTAAAAAGATCGTATTATAATAAGCGCCATGGGATGTGCCACCTGAAAAATACAAGCCGTTGATAGCATTTACGCCGCTTGCAATTGGTGCATACAATTCGGAAATGAAATTATTATACACATATACATTAGTTCCGGAAGATACATAAATGCCATATAAAGTCCCGGAGGTTGAATTCATAGTCAGGTTCTGCACCTTGTTGTTGTATAAATTAACGATTGTCCCGCTGGAAGTGTAAATACCGTATACAGTACTGTTGGCGTTTAAAATATTTGAGACGGAATTATCGTATAAATTTTTTGTTATACTGGAATTTGTACAATAAAATCCATAGGTTGTCCCGGTAGAAGCGGTAATAATATCACTGACCGTGTTATCATAACAGTTCAGTACATTGCTGCTGCCAGGGATATAAAAAATGTATGTGGATCCCCCAGCTTCTGTGGTTTGCGTCCTTGAATTGTTCGATACTGTGTTGCCGTAAACGTTAATTGTACCATCGGTAGTAGGAGAGCAGGAGAAATAAGTGTAATAAATCGACCCGGTTGAAGTGGCATTTGCACTTCCGACGTTATTGTTCGATACATTATTATTATAGAAATTACCTGTAACTCCTCCTGTTGAGATATAAATAAAGTAAACCGTCCCGCTGGTATGGTCTGAAATAGAGTTATTGATGATGCTGTTGCCGTAATAGTTTACGACATTTGATGTGCCTGAGGACCCGCTGCCGGAGCTGTAAAGGCCGTAAAATGATCCCGTGCCGCGATAATTCATGCTGACGACATTGTTATAAACATCAACATTTGCATTCGTGGCAGTGCCGAAATACATTATATACTGGGATGCTGTTCCCATATCGGATATGCCGGTAAAAGTATTATTGGCGATCTTCACCCCGTTCTGGTAATAACAATACAACCCGTAACTGGCAGTAGTACCGCCGGTATTTCCAAGACCGGTTACAATATTCGGACCGCCAACCCCTAATTCATTATTCTGGTCATAAAAAGTATATGGTGTGGCGTCAGCCCGGCCATACAGATAGAAACCATGGTAACAATTCGAAACATTAAGGCTGTAAAATTTATTGTTCGAATTGGTTCCCGCGATATCCGTTATGACAAGCTGTGTTGTTGCAGAGGTAGTATGGTTATTGGAGTAAACAGCCCTGGAACCTGTGTTGGCCGGGCTTAATGTAATTGCGCAGTTTTTAATGGTGTTATTTTGCGATCCGTCGGTTACAGAAGCTTTAAGAATGGCATATGCCCATTCCATCATTTCTGCAGATGTTGCATTGGCCGGGTTTTCCTGGATGTTTATCCCATCAAATGTAATATAGTCGGCCCCTGCTAAACAAATGACGTAATCCATCGTCCCGGCGCCGGGATTCGCTGCGGTGATCATAGGGTTTGCACCAGCCCCGCTTTTTTGAAAAATGATAGGATTCGCTTCAGAGCCGGTAGTCGTTGTTATCAGCCCTGCAGTTGCTATTGAAAAAGTTTCAGTATGGCCGGCAGCCACGTTGAAAGTGACCCCGCCGCTGCCAGCACCCACGCTGTTCAGGTCTGTAATAGCAGCTTCAATGGAAGTGTAATCTCCGGGTATAGACTTTATACCTGTTAATTGTCCTGAGACTAATTGAATTGTTAAAAACAATGCAATTAATAGTGCGCATCTTTTCATGACATGTTAGTTTTTTGAGAGTAAATACAGATTACTTATTATAATAGTATGATATTTAATGACTTAAAAAATTTCGATAAATATAAAGATAATCCAGGTTAAAAGCAACTATCACAGCTTATTGCGCCTTTTTTTTTATAAACATTCTAAATAGTAGTGAATATTAAACAAAAAAAAGAGGCTGTCTCAAAAGTCTGAGACAACCTCTTTTTTTTCAATTCTGTCTATTTATTTCGTCACAAGGATCTTCTTCACAACTGTCTGGTCATTACCCTGGAAAACTACAGTATAAATTCCGGTCGAAGGCTTGTTAAGGTCGATGGAGTGCTGTACATTATCTTTCACCATAATGTCACTCTGTTCGTACATCATAACCCCTAGATCATTATAAACACTGATGGTGAACACATGTTCCCCGGGTATATTAACAGATACCACAAACTTACCGTTGTTAGGCACCGGGTGGATGGAGAACCCAGAACCGTCAGGTTCGTTCAATCCAACGAAGATAACCTCGACATGGTTTGATTCTTCCGAACCGCAGCCCTCAAGCGTTACGACAGTCCAGTAGAAACCTTCTTCTTCGGCCTGGTAATCCTGGCCTGTAGCGCCATCGATCATCGTTCCGTTGAAGTACCACTGGTTGCCTGCAGGGGCACTGCTGTGAAGCATGAAGAATTCGTCCACGCTGGCTACCGGTGTTTCAGGAACCGGGTTTACCGCCACAAAATACGGCGGTGACATGTTTCCTGTCCCGCAAAGGTTTTCACCCTGGACCCTGATATCACCGGCTACTGCATCAAGTGCAAAATCTACCGTAATGATGCTGGTATTCTCACCATCAACAATAGTTGCACCGGCAGGCAGTGTCCAGATATAATCCACAGTATTGGGAATTGGGTTTACAGAATAAGTAACCCCCATTGTACCGGCACAAAGCTCACTGGTACCGCTGATCGGGCTGGCATTCCCCGGAAGTCCCATTACAGTTACGCCAAATGAGGTTGGTGTGCTGGCAGAACAGCCGTAAGTATTTGCATAGTTTACTGATACCGATTGGGCCCCGGCAACGGTCCAGTCAACTTCGACCTGGTAGGTTCCCTGTCCGGAAATGATGGTCCCGCCTGAAGTCACGGTCCATACATAATTACTGAATCCCTGCTGGGTAGTATAAACATGCCATCCTGAATTAACGCACATCAGGTCACTCCCGGCAATTGTCGGGGAAGTCAGGTTACCCACTGCGACGTTAAGGGTGGTCGGCGAAGCGGCAGGGCATCCAAACGTGCTGGTATACGTAACGCTCACGGATTGCGAACCTGCACTGTTCCATTTCACGGTAATTGCATTGGTACCTGCACCTGACATGATCTGGCCGCCTGATGAAACTGTCCAGGTGTATCCGCTCATGCCTGCTGCTGTATTATAAGTGTAAGTATTGGTGATACAGGCAACGATCGGGCCGGAAATTACCGGTACGGGCAGCGGGTTAACGGTTACCGGCAGCGTTGATGCAGCGCCGTTTCCGCAAATGCTGGTTC
>CAYJNJ010000038.1:0-35850 GCA_964371595.1 uncultured Bacteroidales bacterium
CTCACGGTATGGTACTGCTTATCGGTCGCTTTTTTGATCTCAGCCACCAGCTTCTCTTTTTCCAGCCCGCTTTTGCTCTTGAAATTATAGATTGCCTGCTCATTTTCGGCAAATTTCAGCGCCTGGTCTTTCGGAAGGCGGAGGGTATAGGTTTTCCCGTTATAGGCCGGGATGATATTCGATTTAAAGATCGGGTTAAGGAAAACCATTTCTTCCATAGTGATATCCAGGAATTCGGAGATCTGGTCGAAAGAGATTGGCTGGCTGACCATGATGGTATCGATGCCGCCGTAGAGTATCCCGGGATCGAGAGGATACAGGTTATGCTCGGTGGCATAGCTCATCACATAATTTACAGCAATGAATGCGGGTACATAGCCCCGGGTCTCTTTAGGGAGAAAAGGCCAGATCGCCCAGTAATCGTAAACCCCACCGGCCCTTCTGATGGCTTTTTTCACATTCCCTGCACCTGAGTTATACGCTGCCATCACCAGGTTCCAGTCGCCGAACATGGCGTAAAGGTCTTTCATATGGCGGCAGGCGGCATCGGTGGCGAGGTAGGGGTCAAAGCGGTCGTCGATCAGTGAGGTCGACTTCAGTCCATAAATTTTCCCGGTATAGAACATGAACTGCCAGAGCCCTTTGGCACCGGCCCTTGAACCTGCAACAGGGTTCAACGCCGATTCCACGACGGCCAGGTATTTCATTTCAAGCGGGATATCATATTTATCCAGATATTCTTCAAAAAGAGGAAAATAGATCTCTTTCAGCCCAAGAATTTTAGATGTAAGCCCTCTCTTCCGCACAGCATATAATTCGATAAAGGATTTAACCGATTCATTATAGGTAAGATCGAGGGGGGTTTCCTGGTCAAGCCTGGCGATGCGGGCCCTGTAAACCGAATCAGGATACATTGGCACATGTCCCATAGGGAAATTATAGACATTAAGCAGGGCGGTATCGGTGTTGAAATAATAATCCTGGAAATACGGAACGGAAGAAAGGCTGTCGAGCATCCCGATGGTGATCGATTCGTTTAGGATTTTGTCGGCCTGTTCGATATCATTGATAAGCTGGTTTCCATTTTGGATGAGGGAGTCTGTTTCCGGGAGGCCCTCCTGGTAAATATCATCCGCTGTTGCAGTAGTATCGGGGACCTGTCCTGCCCCGCCGGCCATGACTTGGGTAATGATGAGGAAAGGCAGGACAAGGCTTATGTATAGAATGAATTTTGTCTTCAATGAATTCAGCGTTTGAATGATGAATAGCTTTCAAGGCTATAAAAGTAGCCAATGTGTATCCCGCTTCTGGAAGAAGCACCACAGAAATATTAACACGCCAAAGTTAAGAAAATTGCCCTTCAAGTCAAAAAAAGAGATGTTTTAAAACAGTTTAACCACAAAGGCGCGCCAAGGATTTCACAAAGGAACGCAAAGGAATTAATTACAAGATAATACTTATTGTGCGCCTTAGTGAAAACCCTTAGTGCGACTTTGTGGTTAATGAAAAGGAATTGGCTAGTAAGCGGGATAACCGGCTTCCCGTTCCCTGGCCTTCTGATCCCAGACCGGTAGTACTTCTTCTATGAAGGCGGCCTTTTCCTGGTTCATTTTCATCATATCGAGGCCTATGAAGGCCTGTGCTTTTTCTTTTGTGTCGATATCGGGATAAGGGATTTCTTCATTAAACCCTTTCGAAGCCAGGATCCTGGCGAGTTTTATCCTGGCTTCCTGGGCGATGCCAATACCGGCAGCAACCACGCGGCCGATTTCAACAGGGGCATGGAACGAGGCGCCATGGCTGGCCGCAGCGTAATCCCACCTCCACTGGGCATGGCGGATATCCATCAGTACCGGCTCCATCTGGTCTTCGGTGGCGCCAAGGTCCCAGGCTTTTTTGGCTTCAATGTGGGCCCTGACAAGCAATTCCTCCAGCTTGTTGCGGTTCTCGATGATCTTATCCTGCCTGTCGTACACATTTTTGATAAGGGTCATGGTTTTTTCCCTGTGACAGACTGCGCAGGAAGCCTCGACATCGTTCAACGGGCTTTGCAGGTGATGGTCGGTGAATTTCTGGCCACCCTCGCTCATATACGGCATGTGGCAGTCGGTGCAGGATACGCCACGCTCGGCATGTATGCCGGTCATGTAAACTTCCCAATCGGGATGCTGCGCTTTTAGCATTGGCGCTTTGCTGAGCGAATGGGTCCAGTCGGTGAACATGAACTCATCGTAATATCTTTCAATGTCATCTGCCGTAAACCCTTTATCCCAGGGGAAGGTCAGGTAGCTTTGCTTCCCGTCGCGCTTATCGAAGAAATACTCCACATGGCACTGCGCACAGACCAACGAGCGCATCTCCTGGTGCGATACTTTGGTAATATCCTTTCCTGCCCGCTCTAAGGCTTCTTTCAGTGCAGGCCGGCTGATCTGCAGGTTCATTGTTTTGGCTTCATGGCAATCGGCGCACCCGATCGGGTTCACGATTTCATGCCCCTTGGTATCCCAGGTGCCCGAATAGAAATCGGCCGGACCTGAGACTTTCATCATCCTGGGCACATCAGTGCTTTTGCATGCCCAGCAGGTGTTTGGTTGCGGACCGGGCTTACCATTCATGGGCGCCCCTGTGCGCAGGGTGTTCCGGATATCGGTGATCGCATAATAATGCCCCCTCCCCTGGTTATAATCTTTGGAAAAGCCATACCCGGCCCATAAAACCACCAGTCTCGGATCGACCGCAAGCATGTCGATCGTGGCGCCACCGTTGTATTTACTTCGGAACGTGGTGTCGGCGGTCTGCAGGTATGACTGGTACTCCCTGGGGAAATTCTGTCCCCAGATAGCATTGCGGGGCTCCGACTGGTCGTATTTTATTACCGGCGTATAAGCAAATTGCGCTTCGGTCCTTCTTTCTATAATCGAAGAAGCCAGCAAACCCAGGAAAAACACTACAACAGCAGTTGTAATAAAAATTGCCCAACCGATCCAGGGCCTTTTGTGAATTGTATCGTTGATAGACATATAGGTGAGGTTAATGTTTAATGTTTAATGCTTAATGTTTAATGACTAATGACTAATGACTAATGACTAATGACCAGTGACCAGTGACTAATGATCCTTCTGCATCCAATCGGGCAGCACGCTGCCGGGCAACGGTACCCTTGCGTTCGGTACGCTGGAGATGCTGTTGACCCTGCCATGAGGAACCTCACGGTGGCATTCCCAGCACAGGCGGTCTGAGCGGAAATGGTTGGTCTGACCGGAATAAGCTGCCAGTTTTGAATCATTCATTAATTTATCATGGCAGCGGATGCAGTTTTGCTGAACGACTTCAATCCCGGCTTCTTTAATAAAAATGACCTGGGGCTCGGCACGCATGGTGAAAATGGTGGCATGCCTCATCCCGTCCTTCGCTTTAAAGAAATATTTCCTGAAAACATTGTCATGCGGCACATGGCAATCGTTGCAATTGGTTTTTTCCCTGTGTGAGCTGTGTGACCACGTGGCGAACTGCGGCGCCATAATATGGCAGTTCATGCAGGCATCGGGCTTATCAGAAAGATAGGAATGCGCCCTCGACGCCCTGAAAGTAAACGCCGCCGTCCCAACCATTATTCCCAGGATGATGATTACTGGAATGTGCCATTGAGGCGGTGGCTTGAGAAACAGGATAATTCTACCGTACATTGAAATTAGCACAGGAGTTAAGTTGGTGATAACTATATTTAGCCATAATTATTTCATTTAAAGTTACGAGCAATATTTAAAAGTAAGCCAATAAATCTGAATGCCTGGCATTTTTATATAACGATTAAAGTTAAAAATCCCGGGTTAATTGTCAATTATAGAGATGATGGAATCGGATTTGATATCGACAAGATGTTTTCAGCCTTACGACACCCAGGTTGAAAATATAACTATTTAACATCCTTTTTAACAATAGTTTAACATCAAAGCCATTGATACTTGCTTTATCATTGAATTATATTTGTAATATATTACATGCCAAGTCATTATTAATCTACATCAAAAAGGCCATGACCATAAGACAGATATTCTTATTTGTCGTGCTCGTTGGTATAATACCAATTCCGATAAATGGATCTGGTGACAACTTGGATAGTTTAAGACAGGTGATCCGCAAAAATTATTCTGATAAAGAGGTCGCCAGGGCATTAATAAATTTTACAATATGAAAAAAAGAAGATTTATGAGATTACCAATATTTATGGGAGTACTCATCTTCATCGCAAGCAGTTGTGCTAAAGAAGATGGTAACACCAATGAACAACAAAACTTTCCAGTGTTATCCACTTCAGAGGTAACAGAGATTACCCAATCCACAGCCACATCAGGTGGTAATATAACCAATGATGGCGGAACAACTGTAACTGCACGTGGTGTTTGCTGGAGTACCCATGAAAACCCGACTGTCGATGGCAACAAAACCGAAGACGGCAAAGGTGCGGGTAGTTTTACAAGTAGAGTTTCAGGTTTAGAACTAAACACAATCTATTATCTGAGAGCCTATGCTACAAATAGTACAGGTACGGGTTATGGTAGTACCATGTCTTTTACCGCACTACAAGGCTTTACTGACTTTCGCGATGGGACCGTTTACCGAACCGCAACCATTGGCGGCCAGGAATGGATGGCAGAAAACCTGAAGTATTTGCCATATGTAATAGGACCCGGCACAGGTTCGCAAACAACACCGTTTTACTATGTTTACGATTATGATGGTACAAATGTCACCGATGCCAAAGCAACAGCTAATTATAGCACTTATGGTGTTTTGTATAATTGGGAGGCAGCCAAAGCTGCCTGCCCTACAGGCTGGCATTTGCCAAGTGATGCGGAATGGGAACAACTGACCGATTATTTGGGTGGATGGGATGTAGCAGGAGGCAAACTTAAAGAAGCCGGCACAACACATTGGAGTAGCCCAAACGAAGGAGCAACCAACGAAACCGGTTTTACTGCCCTTCCGGGAGGCACCCATGAGGATGGTACATTCTGGAATATTGGAATATGGGGAGTATGGTGGAGTGATACGAAGAAAGACGATGTCTCTGCATTTAGCCGGTTGTTGTTTAACAACTATGCCGGATCATCACCGTACCCAGCTTCAACGGAAGCAGGGTTATCTGTCCGTTGCTTGAGGGATTGAGGAATTATCAGCGGTTCCGCCTGAGATAAAGTTTAGCCCACACTACAATTCCACTGATTACGAGTATAGTACCAAAAATGCCGAGTAACGGTACGATCAGGATGTACAGATTACCAGTAATTGGTTTAAATATTCTTCCCGTATGCACTTCCAGCGCGAAATTCCACCACGACATCGGGCTTTTTTCGAGGATCTCTGAAGGCATTGAAGGCATTTCAAGATTGTTCAAACGAATTGCACCCCTGTTATAATCAAGGTAAACCGAATTTCCATTTTCCAATTTCAGGTATCCGCTCACCATCTCCTCCCCGAACGGCTTGCTGCCGGTATTCAAATTCCCGGGGATTTCACCGCTGAAGTGGTTCCTGGAAATACCGTAACCCGGCATCCAGTCGTAAAGCCCGTTAAAGGAACCCACCAGGTAAATACCCTGACCGGTTTTTTGAAATACGTTGATTCCCATTACCGAAAGAGGGGGCTGCCCGGGAGGGGCAATCATTTCCTGCTTCAATTCTTCATCTGCATAATACAAGCCTTCGCTTGTCCCAAAAATGAAACCGCCGGCCTCTTCATCATA
The DNA here is from genome assembly GCA_964371595.1 of uncultured Bacteroidales bacterium. Lineage (GTDB taxonomy): Bacteria > Bacteroidota > Bacteroidia > Bacteroidales > JAGOPY01 > JAGOPY01. The sequence continues at coordinate 5,747 of CAYJNJ010000038.1, forward strand.
GATCACCGCCCTTAGCTTATCTTCCCAGGGATTGGGTGTGTCGAGTTTCGAAAAAGGGATCTTGCCGACCCGTGCATTTGCGATGGCGATCAGCAGCGGCGGGCGAAGGAACATCCCGGTGACAGTATTGATCAGTAAAAATACGGCTATCCATATACCGGTTTTCTTATGCCATTTGGCTGAGAATCTCTTTGTTGCCGTAGCACGGTTCGTTGGTTTCTTCATTCTTTTCAGGCGGCGAAGGGCGTAGGGCATAGAGAAGTGCAACGCTCCGGTAACAGCCAGCAGGATCACGATCAATCCCATCGCATCGACGATCAACTTGCCGATATTTCCATAAATTTCCCCACTGTGGATTACCCAGATGGTGCGGAAAAGGCCGGCTTTGTTGTCATATCCTTCAGGTGGAGGCAGGTGCAGCTTATTCGCTGTAAATTTCTCCGGATCATCTTTTGCCTGCAGTAATTCCGACCGGGTCAGGATCATTACTTCGCCATCTTTTTCAACAAGCCATTGAATCCTTTGATCCTTAACGGGAAGTTCAAGATTTGTCCATCGGCGGGATTGAGGATCAAAATAAAACAATCCGAAAAGTGTCCCTGCGTAAATGTTTCCCCTTGCCGTCACCAGCATGGATGAAATTTTCCTGTTGTCGATCCCTTTTGGAAAACCTTTATTAAAATCTTTAAAAAATGAGAAGCTGCTGTCAGTCAGCCATGTCCCGATATTGCCATAAACCAGGAGACTGTCGGACCCGATAAGCACAGCGGATTTTACTGCGGCATTGTTCCAGTTTACATACCGGTGCTCTTTCGGGAGGAATTTGCGGCTTATGTCGAACCCGGAAAACAGTTGCCGGTGATTCATAATTATCCCCGAGATCGCCCAGAGGATGAAAAACAATCCCAGGATCAGTCCCGGCCAGCGGTGCCACTTCCTGAAGAATTTCAGCCACCTGTTAGAAGTATGACAGTCCTCCGGACTGGCTTTCATAGCTATTTCTTCAGGAAGTAGTTAATAAAATGGTCCTCTGCTTTCTTCTCCGACCAGTTATCGAATCCCTGTGCCACGACCCTTTCAATTAATGGGGCCGGCATAAAGGGTGTGATCAGCTCAAAGATTTCACCTGTTTTCAGGTCGCCGACGCCGGTAAGCACTTCGCCAAGCGGATGGCCCCCCTGCTCGATGATAGGCCTGGCATCCAGGCGCTTTGTGATCCTGGCCTCATTCAGCCAGGCTGGTTTTTCAGTATGGCCTGCGGTGCCGGCTTCGAGGCCTTCCAGGTTGTCCTGCCCGACCTTCTGCCGGAGCGTATTTACTATAGTGTGAACTGGTACATCGCCAACCTGGGCAGCCTGCTGCAGGGTTGTGACCCGGGCTATCGTCCGGCGAAGGACAGGGTTTTTCAGCTTTTTAAATACCGGTGCGATTTCAATCAGAACGTCCTCCAGCTCAGGATAAGCCTGCAGGAGTTCGTAAACTTTTGTTCGTGGGGTTATGATCAGGTGTTCCATAGTTCTATTGTTTCAGTGTTTCAGTGTTTCAGTGTTCCGGGTTCCGGGTTCCAAATTCCCAATTTCTAGTTTCTAGTTTGAGCTTCCGCCGAAAAGTCAAATTCTTTAAATATGCCACTAAAACACCAATTCACCAAGTAACACAAAAGTCTGATAATCAAGCAAAATGCTTTTAGTGAATTTTTGTGTATTAGTGTTTTTGTGGCAAATTAAGGCTTTTAAGAGTGGACTCAAATTTCTATATTCTACTTTCTATATTCCAAAATCCGCTGTTCTCCTTGCAGCGCCCGCTTTTCCGTCAGGTCCTGCGAAACTTCTAGGGTCCCGAGGAATTCGCCGTTTTCGTCGCGGAGGGCGTAGTATTCTATGAAGACAAACTTGTCTTTCATCTGTATCCAGAAAGGAGCATGGTCCTGCCGGCCGCTACGGAAGTCTTCCAGGATCTGTTCCACGATGTGGACACTTGAGGGCGGGTGGCAGAGCTTGACATCGCGGTTCAGGATGGCGCGGCTGCGGTGGAAGATCCGCTCTTTGCCCTGGCTGAAATATTTGACCTTCTCGTTCTTGTCGACGAAAGTCATATCCACCGGGAGCATATTAAGGATCGCCTGCAGCTCGGCTTTGGTAAAACTACCCGAAGGGAGTTGGATGACGTCGCTGTCATGTTCCATGGTTTCTTCAGCCGTAAGATTGTCCGGCTTCCATTCCACATCCGGGTCATAGAGGCAGAAACCTATCTCGAGGGTCTGCCGGTAAACCTCGTACCATTCCAGGTCGGTCAGCTTGTCCATCACCATCGGAAGAAGGATCTGGTCTTCCTTCATTGTCATATCCGCCACCGCATCAGAAGCTGGTTTGAATACCATGCTGATCACGGTTTCAACCTCCTCAAGCGACAGTTCGCCCGGGGTGTTGAGAACCTCTATGGATGCTTTCAGAAGTTCCCTGATTTCATTATGCTTGCCCCACATTACTTTGGGCGGACCGGTGATCCCGTATTTTTCAAGATAAGGGAAGACAAGGTTTTCCTTGCGGAGATAATGCTTTTCCACGTCCATCAGGCTGTTGAAATGGGTCTTGACCTGGAGGAAGTAAGGCGCTATTTCTGCTTCCGTTTTAAAGGAAGATATTCTGCCGTACAATTCTTCAAGCTGGTCCACAACTTTCAGGAGTTCCTTGTTTTCTTTTTTAAAAGTATCGACAGGATGTCCCGGGGGGATGATTTTCATCCCGGAAAGATCGATATGGCCATCGAGGGCTTCGCTGTGGATATCGCAGAATTTCAGCACCTCGGCTTCGCTGAGAACGCCTTCGGAGATCAGTTCCTGCTCAACTTCCACGACTTCGCCGTAGGGTATTTTCGTAAGAAGGCTGACGAGCTGTTTTCTGGCTTCATCGGGCGCCTCGCCGGCATGGAGCTGCATGATCATGTGTTTCAGCAGTTCCTTGCGCTTTTCGGAGTTATTGATTAATTCGCTCATATTGGTTTGCTATGGCCTCACCCCCTGTCCCCCTCTCCAATTTGGAGAGGGGGAATAGGGGGCAGGGGGTAAAGGGGGTGAGGTGCTATTCTTTAATCATGGTTAAAAGCATCTTGAACTTCTCCACGGCATTCACGGCATGAGTGATATTCGCCGGCATGATGATCGACTGGCCTGCGGTAAGCTCAAATGGTACCCGGTTGATAAGGATTTCGGCTTTGCCTTCCAGTACCTGCACCATAGCGTCGAATGGAGCTGAGTGCTCACTGAGTTTCTGGCCTTTGTCAAATGCGAACAGGGTCACATTGCCTTTTTCTTTCTGGATCACGCGTTTGCTGACGATCCCCTCGGCGGAGTAATCGACTTTATCGTTGAAGCTGATAATTGTTGAGTGGCTGAATAATTGAGTTTCCATACTATTTAATGTTGAATGTTGAATGTTGAATGTTGAATGTTGAATTCGGGAATTTTTTATCTGTGTTACTCTGTGTAACTCTGTGTAATCTGTGGTGAAATGCTAGCTGTAGCTTTCCTGCAGTACATCTCCTTTGATTCCGATGACAGTCTTTTTAATCGGCACCTGCCGGCTTGCGGCTTCACGTGCAAGGTTGGCGATGTGGACCAGTCCGCTGCAACAGGGTACTTCCATGACAAGCACATGGAGCTCTTTGATCCGTGCCTCGTCGATCATTGTTTTCAGCTTTTCGACATACACTTCCTTCCCCTGGTCCAGTTTCGGGCAGGCGATGGCAAGGCTGCGGCCTTTGAGATATTTCTGGTGAAAGTTCCTCACGGAGAAGGCAACACAATCAGCCGCCAGCACAACTTCAGCATCATGAAAATATGGCGCCATCGGGTTGATGAGGTGCATCTGAACCGGCCACTGGCGTAGCTCCGATTTCATCTCAGCAGGGGCAGCGATAACAACAGGTCCTGCTTTTACGGCTTCTTCCACATCGTCCAAATTTATATTGAAGTCGAAACTTTTTGATCCGGGGCAGCCACCATGGGCACAATCACCGCTGAGACTTTTCTCATATACCTTTTCCAGCGTTGAATCCACATTAAATGCAAAGCTGCCGGCATTTTCGTCAAGGTAACCCACGGCAATTTCAAAGTACATCATTTCATTGTGGTCTAAAAGGTGCTTCAGGTGGGCAACTACGGTATTTTCACCGAATTTCACGATCTCTTTGATCACAGCGGCTTCGTTATACGGTTCCGCTTCGCGTTCTTCGATCTCAATGGCACCTTCAGGGCATTTGCCGATGCAGGCGCCAAGCCCGTCGCACATCAGGTCGCTGACCAGTCGTGCCTTACCGTCAATGATCTGCAGCGCGCCTTCCGGGCATGATGGGATACAAAGCCCGCAGCCGTTGCATTTATCTTCGTCGATCTTGATGATTTCTCTTTTCATACCTTAAGTCATTAGTCATTGGTCATTGGTCACTGGTCATGGGTCATGGGTTGTATCTGTGTTCCTCTGTGTAAATCTGTGTACTCTGTGGTGAATAGCAAATCTTTCATGATGCAATATTACCTGACATTAGCAAAACAAGATGTAACAAATGTTACAATGCCGCGAGAATGAAAGAAAAAATTACATTAAATTTACCGACATGTTTGACATTCTTTCACAAAGCCCTATTTTCAATGGCCTTTCAGCCGAAGAGCTGGAAGCGTTATTCAGTAAATGTCATTGCTTCACTAAAACATTTCAAGTTGGAGAGATCGCTGCTTTCAGCGGTGAAACGGTAAATTTTCTTATGATAGTCCTGGAGGGAAGCGTTAAAGGTGAAATGGTCGACTTTTCAGGGAAGATTATTAAGATTGATGATATCCGTGCGCCCAATCCCATGGCGTCGGCTTTTATCTTCGGGAAACAGAACAGATTCCCGGTCAATGCAATGGCCAATGAAAAGACGAAAATTCTTTACATCCCAAAATACGACTTCATGAAGATGCTGCAAAGCGATTTACGCATCTTGCAGAATTTCCTTAATGTTATTTCGGGACATACGCAGATCATTGCCAACAAACTGAAATTTTTATCTTTCAAAACCATAAAGGGCAAAATCGCCCAGTATATCCTTTCCCTGGCCGGTCCTGAAAAAGACGCTATCGAGCTCCCCCTGACACAGCATGACCTGGCAGAGCAGTTTGGCGTCGCACGGCCTTCTTTAGCAAGAGCACTGGGCGAAATGGCGGAAGAAGGGATGATTTCGGTGGACCGGAAGGTTATAAGGATACTTGACCGGAAAAAGCTGCGGGAAGTTGGCGGGTGATTGATCGTTCGTTCGCCTGTTCTGAGCCGGGAGTCATAAACAGTTCAACAATTTAACAATTTAACAATTTAACCATTTAACCATTTAGAAACATCTGGCTGAAGTGCCGTATCGTCTCCTCTATCGGAGTGAACTCAAACCCCAGTTCTTTTTTGATCTTTTCACTGGAATATTCGTAGTTCTGGACTGCGGTGTGAGCGGTCTCCTGCGTTATCAGAGGCTTGACGCGAGTTAGCATCGACCTTAGCTTTTCAAGACGCCAGGCCAGGCCCGACATTGCAGCACTTACTTTTATTGAAGGCGCCGGTTTGCCCATCGCAGCCGCCATTATACTGAAAAGCTCCTTGTATTCAAGGTTTTCTGCATTGAGAATGAAGCGTTCGTTCCGGATACCGCTCTTCATCAGCTTGATCATGGCCCTTGCCACATCACGCACATCTACGAAACCGTTCTTGCCGGGAGGGTAGAATTTCAGGCCGTTCCACATCGTATTGAAGATCCTCGAGCTGCCCATGCCCGGACCGGCAACACCTAAAATAACGCTCGGGTTCACGATCACCACATCCAGCCCTTCCGCCGTTCCGCGCCATACCTCCCTTTCCGCACCATACTTGCTCACGGCATATACCGAATTATTCTTCGAGGTCTTCCAGACCAGGTTTTCATCGATAAGATCGGATTGATTCTCCGGGCGCCCCAACGCCGCAATAGACGAAACATGGCAAAGCTTTCGTATCTTTTTCTCAATCGCAGCATTCACCACATTCGCGGTGCCTTCGGAATTGATCCGTATCAATCTCTTCTTATCTTCGGGTAAAAAAGATACAAGTGCCGCACAGTGATAAACCTCATCAACTCCTTCCATCGCTTCCTCCAACGAATAAATATCCAGGATATCCCCTTCAACCCATTCGATTTTCGGCAATAAAGCTTCCTGTGGATCCGGGTAAAGACTGAATACCTTTTCAATCATGGCAAGGCTGCTGTCCCGGCGTTTTAAAGCCCTGACCGTGTGCCCGGTACGGACCAGTTCAAACGTAAGATGTGAGCCGACAAGGCCCGTTGCTCCGGTGACGAGTATCATGCCACAAATGTAGGTATATGAAAAGAAAAATGCTTATTTTCACGGCAAAAAAACCGGAGATGTTAAAGGAAAAAATCATCAGTGGCATCCAGCAGATCGGGATCGGGGTCAGCAATATCCATGAGGCATGGAACTGGTACCGTGAACATTTTGGTATGGACATCCGGATTTTCGAAGATGCTGCTGTTGCAGAGCTGATGCTTGCTTATACCGGGGGAAAGCCCAGGAAGCGCCATGCCGCCCTGGCTATGAACCTGCAGGGCGGTGGCGGATTCGAGATCTGGCAGTATGTCGACAGGACTCCTACTCAACCTGCATACGAAATCCAGGCCGGCGACCTTGGTATTTATGTTACAAAGATCAAGACCCGCACAGTTCGTGCTGCTTATGAATCATTCAAAAAGAAAAACATCAGCTTGAACGGCCTGTCTGTCGGACCTGACGGGAAGGAGCACTTTTTCGTAAGGGATCCCTATAACAATCTGTTCCAGGTGGTTGAAAGCAATTCATGGTTCGGTTTAGACAGGGATAAATCAACAGGTGCAGCCTACGGTGCGATCATCGGGGTGTCGGATATCGATAAGGCCCGTGAGGTATATTCCGGGATCCTTGGATACGATACGGTTATTTATGATAAAGAAGGTGTTTTTGAAGACCTGAAAAGCCTGCCGGGCGGTGATAATACATTTCGCAGGGTGCTGCTCAGCCAGAGTAAACCCGTCGCAGGTTCTTTTTCAAGATTATTGGGATCAAGTGAAATGGAACTGATCCAATCGACCGGCCGCAAGCCCGAAAAGATCTTCAATAACCGCTACTGGGGCGACCTGGGGTTCATTCACATCTGTTATGATATCAAGGGGATGGATGCCCTTCGCACTGAATGTGAAAGCAAAGGCTTTGCCTTCACGGTCGACAGCACAAACACCCTTAAGACAGATACCTTCGATATGGGTGAGGCTGCGGGTCACTTTGCTTATATTGAAGATCCCGATGGCACCCTGATCGAGTTCGTCGAAACCGACAAGATCCCCATCCTGAAAAAACTGGGCTGGTACCTCGACCTGCGTAAGCGCGATCCGCATAAGCCCCTTCCCGACTGGATCCTGAAAACGCTCAAATTCGGCAGGGTGAAGGAGAAGGACCTTGCGGGAAGACTGTAGGACTGTAGGACTGTAGGACTGTAAGACTGGAGGACTGTAAGACTGTAAGACTGTAAGACTGGAGGACTGGAAGACTGTAGGACTGTAGGACTGTAAGACTGTAAGACTGTATGATTTTAAGCTTGTGGCTTGTAGCTTGCGGCTTGTGGCTTGTAGCTTGCGGCTTGCGGCTTTCAGCTCAGGTTCGTTTGACTTTCCGGGCCAGCCTGTAGGCTAATCCAGGCAGGAAGCGCTTCACGTAAACCATCCAGATTTCTCTTCCACCGGAATAAACCTCTTTTTTATTTTTCCTGATACCATTCAGAATATCCATCGCACATGCAGTGGCAGATATTCCTGTCTCCTGTCCGTGATCCATGATGTTCTGCGGCTTGCCATCAGGACCGAGCGCCCCTAACGAAATGTTTGTTTGAACACGTCCCGGGAAAACCAGCGTGGTGCCAATCCCCTGCCTGTAATACTCTGCGCCCAGCGTTTCGTAAAAGCCGCACATGGCGTGCTTTGAAGCCGAATAAGCCGACCGCAGCGGGAAGCCGAATTTGCCGGTTACACTGCTGACAGCAGCAATATGGCCATATCCCCGGGCAATCATTCCCGGAAGAACGCTCTTGCTTAGTATCACACCCGCAAAATAATTGATCTCCATGATCTTGCGGTCAGTTTCAAGGCTGGTATCCAGTACAAGCGACCGCTGCGAAATCCCACCGTTGTTTATCAGGATATCGATCCGGCCGAAAGCATTTTCTGCCTCTTTTACTTTACCCGGTAATGTTGAAGCCTCGCTTAATTCAAGCGGAAGAACATATACCTCTTCGAAATGCTTCTTAAGGCCGGCTTTTACTTTTTCAAGGTCGTCCGGCCGGTTGCTGGAAAGGATAAGACGGCAGCTAAAAGCGGAACACTGCCTTGCGAGCGCCTCCCCGATACCGGAAGAAGCCCCGGTGATCCAGATCACTTTCCCGTTGTAAAATTTTTTATTGGTCATTCAATATCATTTTCAATTCATTTGAAAATACGAGGATGAAATTAAATAAAATAAACAATTTGAGTGAAGATTATCTCTAAAGCCATTATTAACCACGAAGGCGCACAAAGGTAAATCACGAAGGAACACAGCCTGTTTTTTTCTAAATTTGCACAAATTATTTTTTATGAATTTCATTGAAGAACTCCGCTGGCGCGGGATGATCCACGACATGACGCCCGAGATCGAAGACCTGTTTAATAGCGGGGAAATGGTCACGGCTTACGTCGGCATCGACCCGACAGCCGATTCCCTCCACATCGGCCACCTGGTGAGCATCATGATGCTGAAGCACCTGCAACTTGCCGGGCATAAGCCCCTGGCGCTGGTCGGTGGTGCTACCGGCATGATCGGCGACCCATCGGGAAAATCGGAAGAACGTAACCTGCTCAGTGAAGAAACCATCCGCTTTAACGAGCGCGGCATTAAAAAGCAGCTCGAAAAACTGCTGGATTTCGGCAGTACTAAGAATTCAGCAGAGATGGTGAACAATTACGACTGGATGAAGGAGTTTTCATTCCTTGGCTTTGCGAGGGACATCGGCAAGCACATCACCGTTAATTATATGATGGCTAAGGATTCCGTGAAGAAGCGCCTCGATACCGGTCTTTCCTTCACCGAATTTTCATACCAGTTGGTACAGGGTTACGATTTTCTTTACCTCAACGAGCATAAGAACTGCAAGCTGCAAATGGGCGGATCCGACCAGTGGGGAAATATTACCACCGGCACCGAGCTGATCCGCCGTAAGAACGGTGGTAATGCCTACGCGCTTACCTGCCCGCTGATCACCAAGGCAGACGGCGGCAAGTTCGGCAAAACCGAAGAAGGCAATGTCTGGCTTGATCCGGAGCGCACATCTCCCTATAAATTCTACCAGTTCTGGCTGAATACCTCCGATGAGGATGCCGAGAAATATATTAAGATCTTCACCCTTTACTCAAAAGAAGAGGTTGAGAAAATGGTGGCAGCCCACAAGGAAGCTCCCCACCAGCGCGAATTGCAAAAGGCCCTTGCCAGGGACCTTACCATCAGGGTGCATTCCGAAGCCGATTACCAGGCCGCTATTGATGCATCGGCCATCCTTTTCGGCGCCGGCACCACCGAAACGCTGAAAAGCCTGCCGGAAGATCTGTTCCTCTCCGTTTTCGAAGGCGTCCCGCAGAGCGAAGTGCCTAAAGCAAAGCTGGAAGAAGGCATCCAGCTCCTTGAATTTCTCTCCGACCTGACTGGAATTTTCCCGTCAAGGGGAGAAGCCAGGCGGACGGTGAAGGAAAATGCTTTGTCGATTAATAAAGAAAAAGTCGGGGAGGATAAAATGGTTGGAATTGATGATTTGCTGAATGGGAAGTATATTTTAGTTCAGAAGGGAAAGAAAAATTATTATCTCGTTGTAGCTGTCTGATTATTAACCACTAAGACACTAAGGGCACTAAGAAGCACTTAGAAGCGCTTAGAAACTCTTAGTGATCCTAAGTGTTCTCAGTGCCTGAGTGGTAAAAAAAATTATTCTTCCTTCACTTCCCAGGTAGCCCCTTCCTTCCCGTCTTTAATCTGGATATTGACTTTCAGCAGCTTATCCCGGATCAGGTCGGATGTAGCGAAATCTTTCCTAGACCTTGCCTCCGCCCGGATATCGATGATGGCGCCCATCAAACCGCTGATGATCTCGTCTTTTTGCCCTGATTGTTCTTCCGGAACAAGCCCAAGGATATCGACCATAAAGGTGCGGTAAGTTTCACCAAGAATTGCCATGTCGTTCTCTGAAAGCTTCTCTTTCCCTTCTTTAACAAGATTGATGATCCTTGCCGCCTCAAAAAGCTGTGCGATCACCATCGGGCTGTTGAAATCGTCGTTCATCGCGGCATAACACGACTCCATGAAGGTTCTAATAGCTGGAGTCGAAATTCCAAATTCCATCCGCCAGCTGGCGGACCAAATTCCAGTTCGTAATTCGTCTTTACTGCCGACTGACGACTGACGACTGACGACTATCCTCAGCGCCCCCATCAGCCTCTTCAACCCTTTTTCCGCCGCCTGCAGCGCTTCGTTCGAGAAGTCGAGCGTGCCGCGGTAATGGGCCTGCAGGATAAAGAACCGGATAGTCATCGGGCTGTAGGCTTTTTCGAGGATAACGTTCTTCCCGTTGAAGAACTCCTCGAGCGAAACGGCATTGCCGAGCGATTTGCCCATTTTCTGCCCGTTGATGGTGATCATATTGTTGTGCATCCAGTAGCGGACGGGCATCTTGTTGTTCGCTGCCATGGATTGCGCAATTTCAGATTCATGGTGTGGAAAAAGCAGGTCCATGCCACCGCCGTGGATATCGAACTGTTCGCCGAGGTACCTGGTGCCCATTGCCGAGCATTCGAGGTGCCAGCCCGGGTAGCCGTCGCCCCAGGGGGAAGGCCAGCGCATAATGTGGTCGGGCGTGGCTTTTTTCCATAAGGCAAAGTCGAAGCTGCTCTTTTTTTCTTCCTGTCCTTCCAGTTCCCGGGTATAGGCAAGCAGTTCATCCACTTTTCTTCCGGAAAGTATGCCGTAAGGATATTTTTTACTGTATGATTCAATGTCGAAATAGACAGATCCGTTCCGCTCGTAAGCATATCCGGAATCGAGGATCTTACGCACCATATCGATCTGCTCGATGATATGGCCTGAGGCATGAGGCTCGATGCTCGGGTTCAGCAGGTTCAGCCTGGCCATCAGCTCATGGTAGCGGTTGGTATAATATTGTACCACTTCCATCGGCTCGAGCTCTTCCAGGCGGGCTTTTTTGCCGATCTTATCGTCGCCGGCGTCGGCATCCCCTTCAAGGTGCCCGACATCCGTGATATTGCGGACATAGCGGACCTTGTAGCCGATATGCTGCAGATAGCGGAATACCAGGTCGAAAGTGATGGCCGGGCGTGCATGGCCCAGGTGCGGATCGCCGTAAACCGTAGGCCCGCAGACATACATGCCTGCATGGTTCGGGGTGATCGGCTCGAAAAGCTCTTTCTTCCGGGTAAGGCTGTTGTAGATGAATAGTTGCTGTTGCATAATATCTTGATCTATCGGCAAAAATAAGCATTCCGGGTAATTTTTTTTATAGCGACCGGGTATAATTGATTGGAATCTGTAATTAATGAGTGGAATTTGAACCACAAAGGCGCACGAAGGGTTTTCACGAAGGCGCACGAAGGATTATAACATTTAAAAGAAAGGAGTTTATTATGACAAATGAAGAGGTTTTTAAAAAAGTACTTGACAGTTCTTTTAAAGTCCATACAAATTTAGGCCCGGGCTTATTGGAGAGTTCATACGAAGAATGCTTGTTTTTTGAATTAAAGCAACAGAATTTACAAGTTGAAAAACAGAAACCAATGCCGTTGATTTATGAGGAAGTTAAGCTTGATATCGGATATCGCCTTGATATTCTGGTTGAAAATAAAGTGATAGTAGAGGTAAAATCAGTTGACACATTTAATGAAGTTCATTTTGCACAAATTTTAACTTATTTGAAATTATCGGGTTGCAAATTAGGCCTTTTAGTCAATTTTAATGTCCGTCATTTGAAAGATGGAATTAAAAGAGTAATATTATAGGAAGAAAAACTTCGTGCGACTTTGTGAAAACCCTTCGTGCGACTTTGTGGTTAAATTACTCAGCCGGCACCAGCACAAATCTTCCTTCTCCAACAACATCATCAAACAAATAAACCCTCAGAAAATACTCCCCCGGTCCGCGCTTATCGGGAGTTATAGAGATAGAACTGTTTATAACCGAGACTGTATCAGTCTGCAAAACATCAATCTTTTTACTATAAAATTCTTTTCCATCCGGACCTGTCCATTCCAGGCGAAAAGGCAGTTCAGCATCTTTATAAATATCGGTGTTTGAAAGATCAATTTTTGCCCGCAAAATGGCTTTCTTCTTTATTTCGAAAACCGTATTGATCCCTTTCATCTCACCGGTTTCTTTATCAATATTTTTAAAGAACACGATATCGGCTTTAACTTTCTCTATATCAAACTCGTTACGGAATTCGAAATGCTTTTCAGCGATCAGTTCCCTGAAAAGATAAACCCGCATGGAATACCTACCCGGTTGCCTGTTCCCGGGCGAAGAAGAGATGGAACTTTCCATTGCCACAATAAAATCCCCGGCTGGAAGAATGAACTCTTTCCGGTAAATCGATTGCCCGTCCGGACGTATCCAGTCAAGATGGAACATCAGATCACGGTTAACATGAGTTAGCCAGTTCCAGTTATCCAGCTCTACGACCGCGTAAACATTTTCATCTTCCTTAATCGGAAAAACCGAAGTTAAGCCCCGATACCAGCCTGTCTTTTGACTTGAAAAGCGACTGAACGTGATCCCGGCCGTAATATCATTCGAATCTTTCGCCGGATAAACGATTGTCGAATCACGCATTACCACCGGCTCCGGAGAGCGTTCGGAACATGATGAAAACATCATCGCCAGGGTTATTGCGATAAAAACCCGATCCAAATTGAACCCCTTCGGGGTTCGCGGTATTTGCTTATCTATCATCTATTCAAATTGAACCCCTTCGGGGTTAGAGTGTATTCACAATTTCCAACAGTCCTACCGTCTTACAGTCTTACCGTCTTACCGTCCTCCAGTCCTCCAGTCCTCCAGTCCTCCCGTCCTCCCATCATATCATCCTGATAATCCAATTCCCGCTCCTTCTTTTCACTTTATAGAACCACATACACAACGGGATCATTATCGCGAACATCACAATAAATGCAATCAGGGTTTCCGTCACCCCTCCGTCTCTGTACATCCAATCCATCCGCTTCACAAAAACGCCCATGATGGCGATGTGCATGCCATAGAAAAACAGTGGCACCCTGCCGGGGATGCTCAATATCCATAGTATTTTGGGTGAAATTTTATTTATCGCCATAAAGGCAGCTATAAGCAAAATGACCCACCCGAAGCACCATAAACTAAGGTACAGGCTCGGCGGGTATTTCTGATCGAAGAAAAACGAATAGGAACCGAATTCGGAGAAAGGAAAGATATTGCCATAACCACGCCCCATTCTGATCAGGATAGCCAGGAGTATTGCAACAGCCCCTATCCCTATGCTCCATGCAATCCTTGCCTTATCCGTCTTCCATGCACTCAGCCATCCGTGTGCCATCACCGATCCCAGCAATGCCAGTGCAAACCAGGGTAAAACCGGGTACTTGTTGAATTCCCCAGCAGTGATAAAGGTTTGCATCAACGCCTCCTGCCAGCCCGAAGCCTGGTCGTAAGGGATGTTAATGAGAAACGGATGAATGGCAAGAATAACCAGTCCGAGGATCAGTTGCAGGATCCAGTGGAACCTGATGACCAGGGTGAGAAGGATCATGGAAATGCCGATGCTGGCGATGATCCCGATGTGCATCGGTTTAAATTCGCTGAACCCGCCCCAGGAGGAATTCACCCAGGTGACCTGCAGAAGGATAAGGAAAAGGCCCCGCTGGATCAGTTGCCATCTTACGGCCCAATCTGCTGACCCTTTCTGAATACGTTGCCGGTACGACCACCAAACCATCGCCCCGGCCATCATCAGGAAACCGGGTGCGCATAAATAAGATGCGTACCTCAATATAAACTGTCCCCAGCTGTCGAATAAGGGATCCATCGGGTCGATCTGGTCCCAGACGGAATTAAAATAATAGGAACAATGGTCGAGCAGCATTAGGATGACAACCAGGCCGCGGAACTGGTCGATGTATTCAAACCGTTGTTTTGACACGGTTGGATTGCTCATATTCTTAATCAGGTATGGAAATTATGATCATCCCTTCATCTTCATCGGCAAGGTATATATAATCTTCATCCATGTCAAAGCCAAGGGCGTATTTGGTTTCGACGGCCCCGATGAGTTTCGGCGCGGTGAAATCGGAAACGTCGATGATTTGAAGGCCCCCTAATTCTGCTGACAGATAAATCCGGTTGCCGTGCATTTTCAGATCCTTAGCATAACCGGTGCTGTCGAAACTGCCGGCAATGAAGATATTTGCCGAGTCGGCGTAACTAATGACCTGGAGTCCTGCTGTGCCGCAGGCAAGGTAAGCCACAGACTGGCTTTCGTCAATAATGATGGCTTCCGCATCGCCGGGCGTATCGCACCAGCCAACCTGCGGGTAAATGCCAAATCCTTCCTGGAAATCTGAAATATCATAAATCGATAATCCCATTTCCCCCCCGGCAACGAATAAATAATTACTGTCGGCTGAAGTTGTCAGGCCATAAGCATAACCGGTCGTAGGGAACTGGCCGCGGATATCCGGTTCAGTCGGGTAGCTCACATCAGCGATTCCAACGCCCTGCTCACTGATAGCCGTAAACAGGAATTTCCCCATCACGTGAAAGCTTCTGGCCGGTTTAATTCCCAGGTTCGTGATCGTAACTACCGGTGTATCGGGATCCCTTACATCCACCACATTAATTCCGAATGTGTTGGCGGCAAGGTAAACTGCGCTGTCTTTCATGGCGATTTTCCCGGCATAACCCCTAAGTCCCTCAGTTGTTAAGGAAACCAGCACCGGATTCAAAGGGTCGTCAACATTATAAATGATGAGCCCGCCTTCTCCCTGTGCGATATACAACAAACTGTCTTTCTTTAAAACATCGTTGGCAAAGCCGGAGGTCGGTATCCTGGCTACGATCTTATATCCGCCGTCAGTGGGTTTCAATGATTCCGGGTCAGCCGGTTTCCCGCAACTTACCAGTAACACCAGGCCCGAAAGTAAAAATACTTGCCATTTATTCATTTTAATCGTTTTTATCATATTGATAAAGCTTGTCATTTAGTCCTTTTTTTAACCACAAAGGCGCGCAAAGGATTTCACGAAGTCACACAAAGGGTGAGAATTAGTAATTCCCGACTTTGCGTTCCTTTGTGAAATCCTTGGTGCACCTTTGTGGTTCATTATTTTTAAAACCTAAAATCATAAGTCAATTGCAATCCAAACTGGCTCTGGCGGTAATCCTTTTCGCCCGATAAATAAATCGTGTTGATTTCCGATTCGGATTGCGAATCCCGCATATAGTATTTATAGAAAGCACCCAGTGCCAGGGATTTATTCAGGTTGATGCTATAATTTACTCCAAGCTGGAAATTATCATCCACACGCCCGGTATGCTCACGGTCTTCTTCAAGGTAATGTTCCGACAAATAATAGCGCTTCTGGTATGCCAGCCTGAAATCCGCTTCATTTTTCATCTTTTTGATTTTAGGCAGTTGCCAGTTCACGCCAAAAACAAAACCGTCTTCAGCATAAGTCGCATCGGCATCATCGGCCATTTCTTTTGTCTCCCCTGCTTCGTCGTATCCTTTTGCATCCGAGTGCTCATACTCATAACCAAGCTCCAGTCTTACCTTCTCATGGACCGGCTGGTAAAGCGACATCCCGATTGCATAATTCTTACAGTCGTATTCGGTATAATGCTTATTGTGGTAGTATTTCAGGTAATCAAGCGACAGTTTTACCCTGGTATTTTTAAGGAATGTATTCTGGATCCAGAAGCCATAGCTATCCTTTGCAAAAGCAAACTGGACAAAGGTTTCGGGCGTATAGCCATACACTTCCACCCAATCTTCGTCACGGAAATGCCTGACATAAAAATGTGGGATGTAAGTATAGAAGAATTTGAAACTGGCCCTCTTTGTAATATATTGCTGGTAACCCAAACTTACAAAGTACCAATTCTTTATATCGTTGACCATGTATTCGCTGGCAGAAAAATTAATATTGAATTTTGACTTCAGCTTTTTGATGATCCGGTAAGTAGCTGCAATTTCAGCCGTCTGGTTCAGGATGATGTCATCATAGGTTTCGATATGGAACCGGCCCGCGTCCTGCCTGTTCATAAACCGGTCCAGGTATTTGTCGGAATACTTCAGGATGTTGTCGTCATAGATCGTGGAAAAACTCACTTCAGCCTCAAAATGCTCTTCTTTTTTATCTTTTTGAGATTGCGAGTATCCATCCGGGCCTGAAACAAGGAAGATGGCCGGCAGCAGTATCAAATAAATTGTCCTGCCTGAAAAAGTCCGTAGTATTTTCTTGATTTCCACGTACAGTATTGATTTCCTGGTTAAGATTAATTTATGATGATGATCAGTTCCCAAGTTTGATATCCTTTACCGGGATCAGCAAACGGCCCAGCAAAGTGCCTTTATCCTGGTCCAAAGGTAAGATTTCATATACATGGTTTCCTTTCGGGGCATAAATAACAAATTCACAGGCCGTACCCGGGATCAGGTCCTTCTCATCTTTATAAACCGCCACATCCGAAACTTTGCTGTGAAGCTGGTAAGTATTGATCACCTTCCCGTTCTCTTTCACCTGGACACGATAATTGATCCCCCCTTTCATCTGGAAATGGTTTTCTGTCCGTGTCAGGACCCGCAGCTCGGTCGGCCCGATAATTTCAACCTTAAGGGGCTTCTCCATTGAGAAACGGTAATAACCCGTAGTCGATTCCCTTGAGACCAGGTCAACCGGCTGGGAAGGGAGCTTGGGGGAATAGGCCATCCACTCCTGCTTTTTAAGCTTTGCCGGGGTAAAAACATAGCGTGCCGCCACATTGCAGGTAATATCCTGCAGCTTGAATTCGATCGTGTGGCTCCCCCGCAAAAGCTCGATTTCAATTGTTTTAAGCTCTCCGGGGGTGCCGAGCTTACTATCCTCGTAAGCAGCTTGTGGAGAGGGGTCGGCACCGGTCACAGCTTTACTGTTCAGTCCATCCCCATCGATAGTATATAAAACCGTATATTTTTTCAAGCCGGTTTCCCCGGGATTGAACTGTGCCCTTGTATTCACAACCAGTGTTCCCGGGCCTTCGACGCTGATAACCGCTGCCTCAACATTGCTGAGTGCATAATAGCTCCTCGTCTTGCCCGATACGATTGTCGTTATCTTTTTCTGAAAGCCCGTTGGTTTTATTGGTTTTGATTCCGTGGCAGTCTGTGCCGGCAGCGCAAAATTTGTCAGAAAAAAGCTTAAGAGGATTATGATAATTCCTTTCATTTGGCGATAGTTAATAGTTAGTTGGTACTAGTTAATGGTTAATGGTATTTTGTTTTGAATTTTGTTTTGAATTTGTTTTTTGTTTTTTTGTATTTATTTGGAATTTGGAATTTGGAATTTGGAATTTTCACAATTCCTGCAAATCATCCTCCTCCCCCTTCCTCAGCAAAGGTTTATTCCCACCGGAAACAATGTCCGTCCCCAGCCGGTGGCGTTTTCTTTCCTTGATATAAATAATAACGATGACCACGACTAAAAAAGCGGTTGCAATAGATGTGATGATGAGGTTGTATTTTTTTTGGATGAAGATGCCCCCTTCGCCCGGTTCCGGTAGTGGAACGGGATTGAAAGGGAGTCCGAACTTCGTAAGCAGCTGGTCGATATTCAGCAGGTGGATGATCGGGATGCCTTTCCGGCCCATCTGGATAATAACGCCATGCAGCGGGAAATTGCTCATGGGCAGGTGTTCCGTGAGGCCCGAAGCGATAAGCTGGCCGTTTATCGTATTACCCAGGCTCGCAATACCTCCGCCGACATTGATGAAAGCCTTTATCTCCTTTGGCTGCGCAGATTTCTCATAAATTTCCATCCTTTTCGCGATCGAATTTTCGAGGTGCTTTTCGTTGATGAATTCAAGCTTGTTCCTCTCAATGGCTTTGATGATGAGCTCGCGGCCTTCAGGGCTGAGCCCCCGGCCAATGTCGTTCCCTCCTCCTATCGATGCTGCAACCGATTTATGGTGAAAAATACCTGCTTCGAATAAGAGACTTTCCATATCGGGCCAGGTAAAATAGGGGTCATTGGCGCCGAAGTTGGAAGCCCCGACGGAAGTGATCACAACCGGCTTTAGCTTAAGGGTTTCCATGGCGGCCATCACCGAAATGTTCATGCCGGGAAAGGATCCGGAAAAAGCGACAGCTACAGGGTCATTCTCTTTAAGGCCGGCTTCTTTCAGCAACTGGACGATCACGGCCGCAAAATTCGGATTGGTAGCCGAGAGCTTGGATTCGATATTTCCCTGGTCGGTAGTGATGAGAGAGTATTCCTGCCCGATCAGGGCGGTCTGGTTGGGATCGTTCACATCGTCAATGAAGATGCTTTTTTCGAGACGGTAATTTTTAAGGTGCGTTTCTGCAGCCTGCGCCAGGCGGGCGGCTTCCAGCTTTTCAGCATAATAATCCTGCTTCACATCCATCTTCCCGTTCTCAACGGCAATGAACGCCAGCAGGGCAAGGAGAAATAAAAGTCCCAGGACAATATTCGATTTGGCTTTGAATGTTACCATTTTCCTTTCTTTTATTTTGGTAATAATGCCCCTGCAAAGATCAGTATCAGGATTAAACGGACCAGTACTGATGATACGAATAAAACGCTGATCGTTTTAAAAACACCCTGCTTGGCAAACCAGTGCGCGATCAGTCCCGGGATCACCCAGCCGACGGCCTCCAGCTCAAGCGTAGTGCTGGCCAGGTTTATCGTGAAGAAATGCCGCGAGAAATTGGCAAGCAGACAGCCAATTAGCAGGCTTAGCACCATCTGGCGCCTCCCGTAGAGGAAGGTGTAATTTCCGAGCACCTTGATGATCATATACGTGGCAAGGCTCACGGCGACAATCCCAATCAGCCTGTCGGGATGGGAAAGCTGCAGCGCTATATAACCCGGCACAACGATCCCGCCGGCTGCCAGCCCGAAAACCTCGTAGGAAAGCAGGCTCAGGATCAATCCTAAGGTGATGGCTAATTCAATCATGGCTTATATACTTCTGTTTTCAAAATATTCAACCGTTCCGGCACCCATGCCGCCCATATTGCCAATGGCCACAATCGTCGAGGTCTTTTCCGTAACCGATAATATCTTTTCAAAAACCTTATCGGGTGTTGTCCATCCTACACTGATGACCTTAGTCACGGGTATGCCGTATTGCACCGCCATATTCTCCACCACATCGGTCGATTGCCCGATCAACATCAGGTAATCCATCTCATTTTGCAGCTTTTCAGCAACCATCGCGGCGAGTTGCTGGGCGCGGTAAAGCCGGTCCTGCCGGGTATTCAGCAAGATAATCCTGCTTCCTTCAAGGCCGATTTCATCCCTGATCTTTTTCCAGACAAGGAAGGTGGAATCGGGGTCATTGGCGGCGAATGCATTATAAAAAACCATTTGTTTTTCAAAGGCCTTCACCCTGAAAACCATCAGGGCCCCGGCATCGGGAATGGCCTGGTACATCCCTTTCAGCGCAGTTTCCCGGTCGATATTGAGATGCTGGCAAACCGCCAGTGCCAGGGAAACATTTTCACGGTGCTCGATATACCTGAAACC
The DNA here is from genome assembly GCA_964371595.1 of uncultured Bacteroidales bacterium. Classification (GTDB taxonomy): domain Bacteria; phylum Bacteroidota; class Bacteroidia; order Bacteroidales; family JAGOPY01; genus JAGOPY01. Next base: position 25,655 of record CAYJNJ010000038.1, read on the forward strand.
GCTCATTTCTTCAAAGGAAACCGTTTCCGGACTGATAAAATGACAGGTGGTATTACGCTTGTCGGCCATCTTTTTTAATAAACCGGGAATGACATTCTCAGAAGTGAAAAGCTGTTCATTCCGGGGGATGGTCCTCCCCAGCGTTTCGGCTATTTCTTCAATGGTATGGCCCATTACATCGGTATGGTCAATCCTGATATTGGTCATCACTGCAACATTGGAATGGATCATATGATGCTCGGTAATGGTCTGGTACTGGGGTTGCAGGGCCATGCATTCCATGACGAGGGCCTTCACTTTTCTCTCAGCGGCAAACCTGACTATAGATAATTGCTCGATGATGTTGGCGGAAGACTTGCGGTGAATGTATGTTTCGGTCCCGTCTTCGATGATCAGGCGGGGATAGGTTCCTGTCACTTTCGTAATATTCGGTATCCCACCGGCCCTTAACCCTGCCCCTATCAGCCTTGTAACGCTTGATTTGCCCCTGGTGCCGTTGACATGTATGCGCACCGGAATCGACCGGATACGCTTCTGGTGGCGCATATATTCGTACAGGCCTGCAATTACAGCGATCAGTATAAGGACAAGTAAAATGTAAAAGCTATACATTGTGCAGCCCGGACATTATCTCACGATGAACATTTTCCTGGACTCGTTAAATCGATCTGTTTTCAACTGGTAAACATAAATCCCCGCACTCACAGGTACACCGGTGTTATTCATCCCGTTCCACCTGACGGTATGGGATCCTGCCTGTTGTTTGCCGTCATAAAGGGTAGAAACCAGGACGCCATTGACATCGTAAACGGTCAGCGAAACCTGTCCTGCCTCTGGCAAAATATAGCTGATCCAGGTAGATTCCATGAAGGGGTTAGGCCGGTTCTGTTCTAAGATCAGGCCATTATCAGAGTGATCCGGGTTCCCTTCACCTGTTGAGGTAATTATTGATGCAAAAGGCGGTTCAGTGGTAAACCTGATCGCAAACTCATTCATTATCCCGGATGCGGTGGGGTCATAGGCATTGTCAAACAAATACTGCAGACCGATATCCTGTGACTGGTTCTCAATCCCGATAGTACTGCTTTGAGGCGTTTCTACCTGTTTATAAAAGAAGATGATGTCGCCATCGCCGGTCTCAGTAGGATAATAATCAGGATCATATAAAACTGCCTGGAATATCTCGACGCTGGGCTCAGACCCGAAATCGTTCCTTGCAATGCTGTCCCATTCTACAATAAAGCGATGATTGGCAATATCGTTGTAATAATAGATATTCCCCTCCACCGTTTCGCTGTCATAAAGATCATCCCAGAATCCGGCTGCCATGCAATTGATGGCATCATTATGCGGCAACCCTGCATTGACAGAAGATGTCTGTGTGCCGCTGCCGAATGCGATCCAGCCGTCGGTGCTGATCCGGAGCTGGCTGTAACCGATCCCGTAATAATTAAATGTGAAAGGAAGGTTCACTGTTTCGGTATAATCACCCAGGCCGACAATATTAAGCGGGGTGCCCGATCCATCGATCTCAAACCAGTTGTAAACCGGTGCCTGGTCAAAATAATCATCGCTGGAATAAGCATAATAGCCATATTGATCAGGACCTGTATAATCAGAAGGTACGGGCTTTGAAACCGGGATGGATAAACTGCGGGTAACCTGGTACGGGTAATTGCCGTTGAATGTCTTCAGTTTCAATGAATAGTCGGCGAGGTAATTGACCGGGCAGGCCGGATCGACAGTTACACGGAAGTAATTCGGCGCATTAAGCCCAATCCCGTTGATATTTACCGTACCGTAGGTCCCGGTGGAATCCTCAATGGTGATATACGGGTCATTGCTTGATAATATTCCCAGCACATCGGGGGCCACATCATTCCCGCTGTTTTTGACCGCTACGAACAGCATCACCGTTTCGCCGGGATCCATCCTGTAATTAGGATTGGCAACACCTGCATCATTCACCATAAAGCTGTTAATGACCAGTTCGCAGCCATTCACTGTTATTTCATAATAATAATCCCAGGCCTGGTCACTGCTGATCACGTGCAAATTAACCGGTATAAGCTGGCCAACAGGGCAATCCGGGCTGATATAAACCTGGAAAGGTGAACCGGTAGCCTGTGCCCCGGAGGCCAGGTTCCCGAAACTGACAGGGGCAGTAGTAATAATCTCGATATTCATATCGGTGGAATTCAGGATGGCATTTACATTGCCAGCGGTCTGGCTACCCCAGTTCTTAAGGGTGAAAGTAAGATTACAATTCTCATTCGGGTTGACCAGTCCGTCTAAATTTCCATCAAGGTCGGTAATGAGCGGATAACTAACCGGGACGACCAGTTCCGCCGGCTGGATGATCACGATTTCATCCTGGTAAGTATATACATTTCCACCACGGACGGTAAGGGTGAGGGTATCGGGCATTTCGGGCTCCAGGCTGATAACGGCATGTCCGTCTTCATCACAAATGCCTGTGGCGAATATATCATCACCTGTTAAAATAACCTGGGCACCTTCAACTGGGTCCCCGGAAGAAGCAAAGCTGACGGAAATATCGACCTGTCCCGGACCTACCAAGATTGATTCAGGGTGTTCTACGTTCACCTGCATGGGGATATCTCTCCAGATATGGATGCTGGGATCACCCAGTATGCAGTAAATTTTGTAATGATACTCAGTATAATAATCGTTACCGTAAACATTATACATATAAAGCTTTCCGCGCAAAAGGGCCTCGCCGGGGGTATCCATTCCTTCAAGGAACATCCCGGTATAAATCCCTTTGTCGATTTTATTATTGAACGTGGTATGCGTATTTGAGGTCGGGCCGACAAAGGCAACCCCTCCTCTCGGGGCGGTCAGCGAGCCGATTTCGATCCATTCCTCACCAAAGCTGTTATTTGCCCCCCAGGTATCAAACATGGCCACACCACAACCGATACTTGTAACAAATGTGAATTTTTCGCCATTGCTCAATGAGGAAACATCGGAGGTACTGAAATTATAGCAGTTGGCATGCCATCCGTCCGACCAGCCTTCGCCCCTGTAATTCAAATAACTTCTGCCGTCATTGATTGCATCCATGACATCATCCAGGTCGACAGTGCAGTCATACCCCCAGGAACCATCACTCATCAGCGTATCCACTGATGTGAATCCGCCATACAGCATCATTGAAGCTGCAAACCTCTTAGTTTCAATTTGCGAATCATACGCATTATTGGAACAAACCGTCCCTTTTTTAAACCATGCTGTATTGCTGATATCCGGCGTTTTTTCGTAAAGCATGAATTTATAGATCATCACCTGCATTCGGTAATCACCCTGGTTTGTGAACCGTCCGATCATCATTTCAGGGAAGTAATCGTTACCATCGATCTCGACAAAATAATCCTCGTTCGGGAAGGAATAATCGGGGTAAGTCACAATTTTTTTAGGAAAGATGCCATCATCGCCAACTATCAGGACGTAGGTCGGAGGGTATTCCCAGTTGTGGTAGGCATCGGCAATATATTCTTTGATGACGTCCGGGTTATTGGTATTTCCACCGATATCGAAAAATTTTGTCACCTGGATATCGATCCCGCTTTGCCTTTTCCATTCGGCATATACCTGGAAGCTTTCATAAAACTCATCGGGCATAATGCAAAGAATGAATTCCCTTCCCTCTTCCCTGCCTCCGTATTGTGAATTCAATACTTCCTGGTAATTAAAGATGGTGCTGCGATAAATTTTCCCGAAAGAAGGCGCAATTGCTTTTTTTGAGGCTGTGCGGGGATTTACCGCTTTTCCTGTGCCGTAATTTACCCTGACCTTAATGGAAGAATAAACCTGCAGTTCCTTCCTGGCAGGATTATACCTGACGGGGTATATTGAAACCCTGGCGATGCGAAAATCACGGAAAACCGCGGGTGGCTCTACCTCGGCCATGTTTTCCGGAAATAACCTGTCAGAATGATATGCATCGCGTGATTCAGCATATCCAGGCTCCGGCTCTCCTTCGAACCAGCTCCGGCGGGAAGGGGGCAACACGATGTCATGGAAAGTGTGGACCTCCCCTGTCCCTATAATTTCAATGCTTATCCCTGCATTATCCGGGACTGCCAGGATTTTGGCCAGGTATGGCAATGTGGGGCTGCCAGGGTCATCTGTAAATATTTCCGAAAGGAGATCGATGGATTGATAAGTAGTTCCGCCAGAAATAAGTTCCCTTAATTCGAAGCCTGAAATTTCAACTTCAAATACTGAAGCTGTTTGATTATCACTTAATAAAGTGACTTTAGGCGCTGTTTTCTGAGCCCGGGTATTGTCAAGTGGGACCCATTCGGCATTCATTGTAAACGGTAGGATCAGAAATGATAGCAGCAGGAGAAAAAATTGCTTTAACATGGTGATAATTGTTAAATTGATGAACCGGGAAGTATCTTGAATTAATTCATTAACAGGATGAAATGTAATACCTGTTAATTATTTTCAAATGTTCAAAGAGATTTTTTAACTGCCCGTAAAATTATAAAAATGTTGATCTGAAAAATATGTTATAATAAATGATTTTCTTTTGAGCGTAAAACACTTGAAAACTGAAAAGTTGCCTGTCCAGTGAAGCCGAAAAAGCAACTATTGTTATTGATTTGTTATCTTTTTACAGGAACTTGATTTTTGTAAGCTGATTATCACTACTTTTGCAGCCCTTTTTCAGCCCCCTCCCCTAACCCCTCCCCCAAACGGTGGAGGGGAAGGAAAAGGGCCGGCTCAAAGCAATTAAGCACCAAGCATTAAGCACTAAGCATTAAACATTAAACATTAAACATTAAATTTATTTCCCGTGCCTTTAAACAAATTAAGAAATATCGGAATTGCCGCCCACATTGATGCAGGTAAAACCACCGTCACTGAAAGGATCCTGTTCTATACAGGTGTTACAAGAAAAATGGGGGAAGTCCACGACGGACAGGCCACAACCGATTTTATGAAGCAGGAGCAGGAGCGTGGCATCACCATCGCCTCCGCCGCTATTTCCTGCGAATGGAAAGACGCCCATATTAACCTGATCGATACCCCGGGCCACGTTGATTTCACTGTAGAAGTAGAGCGTTCCCTCCGCGTTATCGACGGGATGATAGCCCTGTTCTGCGCCGTTGGCGGTGTGGAACCCCAGAGCGAGACCGTCTGGAACCAGGCCGACCGCTATAAAGTGCCGCGTATCGCCTTCGTCAACAAAATGGACCGCACCGGCGCCGATTTTTACGATGTCGTTACACAGATGAATACCGTGCTCGACGCCAATGCCGTAGCTTTCCAGATCCCGATTGGCGTTGAGGAAGACTTTACAGGCATCATCGACATTATCGCAAACGTAGCCTATAAATTCTCGGATAAAGGCAGGGAAGAATTGCCCGTCCCGGCTGAATTCGTCGAGAAGGTGAAAGAAGCCCGCCATATCCTGGTGGAGAAGCTGGCTGATTTCAATGATGAAATAGCAGAACTTTTCCTGGAAGACCAGGAGGTCAGCGATGAAATGCTTAAAAAGGCCGCACGCGAAGCCAGCCTGAGGCTGAACATCACCCCGGTTTTTTGCGGCGCAGCTTACAAGAACAAAGGCGTGGAGCTATTACTCGACGCCGTGATCGACTACCTCCCCTCCCCGCTGGATATCGGCGCAGTAGTAGGTACCGATGTCGACAACCCGGAAAAATCACATGCCCGCCATCCTTCCCTGCACGATCCTTTTTCAGCACTGGCTTTCAAACTGATCAACGACCCGTACGTCGGCCAGCAAACCTTTGTCCGTGTTTACTCAGGGCACTTAAAGAGCGGCATGCAGGTTTTGAATTCGACGAAAGATAAAACCGAGCGTATCGGACGTATCATGAAAATTCATGCCAAGGACCGTGAAGAGATCAGCGAAGCAGGCCCGGGCGATATCGTTGCACTGGTTGGGCTCAAGCTCTCCAAAACAGGCGACACCCTTTGCGACCCGGCCCATCCGCTGCACCTTGAAAACATCACCATGCCGGCTACCGTCATCGAGATGAAGATCCTTCCGACTTCCCGGAAAGACCAGAGCAAGCTCGGCGAAGGTCTGCACAGGTTATCCAACGAAGACCCATCGTTCAACGTCAGGTATGATGAGGAGACCGAAGAAACGATCATCGCCGGAATGGGCGAGCTTCACCTTGAAATCATCATCGACAGGCTGAAGCACGAATTCGGCGTTGAGGTGGATGTCAGCGAGCCTTCGGTAGCTTACCGCGAGACTATCACGACCGAAGTTGAAGCTTCGCATCGTTATTCCAAGCAAACCGGCGGTAAAGGACAATTTGCCGAGACACATTTCCGTATCGAGCCGAACGAAGGCAATGGCTATGAGTTCGTCGACAGGATCAAAGGCGGCGCAATTCCCGTTGAATATGTGCCCTCTGTCAACAAAGGGATTACAAAGACCCTCGAAAAAGGCGTACTGGCCGGTTTCCCGGTGGTGGACGTCCGCGTGGTGCTCCACGATGGCAAGTTCCATCCGGTCGACTCCTCCGATATGGCCTTCCAGACCTGCGCTTCGATCTGTTTCAAGGAAGGTTTTATGAAAGCCCATCCCATTCTGCTCGAGCCGATCATGAAAGTCGAGATCAACACGCCGGATGACTATATCGGTGATATCGTAGGTAACTTAAACAAGCGCCGCGGCAAAGTTGAATCAATGAGGCGCCACCGCAAAGGTTCACAGAAAGTCGTCGCATTTGTCCCGCTCGTGGAAATGTTCGGCTATGCAACCCAGCTCCGGAACATCTCCAGTGGCCGCGCAAGCTTCTCCATGGATTTCTTCCGCTATATGGCACTCAGCAAATCGGTGCAGGAAGAAGTACTGAAAAAACTGGCCGAGAAAAAGGCGGCGATGAAGAAGTAATATATTGATTTACGGTTTACGGTTTACAATCTGGGATTTGAAATTTGAATTTTCACAAAAAATCATAAAAAACTGAATGTTAAGTTAATATCGTTTGTGAAATTTAGTGTTTCCGTGCTTTTGTGGCAATAAAAAGGCTTTTCAGAATAACTCAAAATCCAGATCCCAGATCCTAGATTGTAAACCGTAAACTGTAAATTCTAACATCAAATTGAAATGCAAACAATCCTCGGTTCCTCCGGCATCATCGGCAAAGAAGTTGCCAGAGAGCTTTACAAATCCTATACGAAGGATATCCGCCTCGTATCCCGCAATCCGAAACAGGTAAATCCAAGCGACCAGCTTTTCAAAGCCGACCTGCTGAATGCCGGCCAGGTGCTGGAAGCCGTCAAAGGCTCCGAAGTGGTGTATCTCACGGTCGGTATAGATTACAGCGCAAAGATCTGGGCCGTTCAATGGCCGGTGATCATGCGGAATGTGGTGGATGCCTGCATTGCAGAAAAAGCAAAGCTGGTATTCTTCGATAACGTGTATTCATACGGAAAAGTGACTGGCGCCATGACGGAAGAAACGCCTTACAATCCCTGTAGCAAAAAAGGGAAGATAAGGATGCAGGTGATCAATATGATGCTGGATGAAGTGAAAAAAGGCAGGTTGCAGGCGCTCATTGCCCGCGCGGCTGATTTTTACGGCCCTGATACCCCGCTTAGCTTCATCAATGTAATGGTCCTGGCGAATTATGCCAAAGGAAAGAAAGCCCAGGTGATGGGGAATATCAATACAAAACATTCATTTACCTATACTCCTGATGCGGGCAAAGCCACGGCTATCCTAGGAAATACCCCTTCCGCATACAACCAGGTGTGGCACCTTCCAACAGACCGGAACACACTGACAGGCAAAGAATTTCTTGAAATGACGGCAAAAGCATTCGGGGTAAAGCCCGGTTATATGACAGTAAAAAAATGGATGCTGCAGTTGATCGGCCTTTTCAATCCGATCATCAAAGAAAGCATTGAAATGCTTTACCAGAGCGAGGCGGATTATATTTTCGACAGCAGCAAATTCGAGAAGGCATTTGATGTGAAGCCAACATCTTATTTTGAAGGCATAACAACAACTGTTTCGTCCTACAGGTAGTTTTTAATTACCACTTAGGCACTTAGAACACATAGAAACACTAAGTATTTTATTTTTAGTAGCCTCTTCTTAGTGATCCTTAGTGCCCTTAGTGCCTTAGTGGTATTCATTCAAATATTAAAAATTTCTTCTTAACTTTCGGGCAAATTCATCCGATTATGCCCATTCCAACCTCAAGAAGCAAAGAAGCTGCCCACATCTCGATCGATGCTGAAAAATGCAACGGCTGCGGGCTCTGCGTTGATGTCTGCAAAGATTTCAATATTGTTATTAAAGACGGAAAAGCAGTACTGACAGGCCAGCCGCTTTTTGGCTGCATCGGTTGCGGGCATTGCATGGCCATTTGCCCGCAGGGCGCCATTACGGTTGAAGGCAGGTTTATCTCTTCTGATGATCTGATCCCTTTGCCGCATAAGTCGGAACTCCCCTCATATGAAATCCTGATGAAATTATACCAGCACAGGAGGAGCATAAGGGAATTCAAGGACAAGCCAGTTGAACAGGAGCTGATTGATAAGATCCTGGCTGCAGCCGTTACCGCCCCGATGGGATTGCCGCCTTCAGATGTGAACGTTCTCGTACTGAATGGAAAGGAAAAGGTCCATCAATTCTCAAAAGATTACTGCGATTACCTGGAATCGCTGAAGTGGATGGTTTCACCATGGTTTCTCACCCTGGCACGACCGTTCTGGGGCAAAGCCAATGACGAGATGTTCCGTGGTTTCATCAAGCCCTTGATCCATACCTATATCGGATTCATGAAAAAAGGCGAGAACATTGTGATGTACGACGCCCCGCTTGCACTTTATTTTTACGGTTCACCGTTCACCGACCCGGCCGACCCTATCATCGCCGCAACTTATGCCATGCATGCCGCCGAATCGCTCGGCCTGGGCTCCTGCATGCTCGGCGGAATACATCTTTTCATCCAATCAGGCGGGGCAGCTAAAAAGTTCCGTGAAAAACAGGGCATCAGGTTTAAGAGCCGTGAGGGCCTGTTCCTGATCATCGGGCACCCGAGGATTAAATACCAGCACGGGCTCAGACGTACCTTTGCGAATGTAGATTTCGCCAATTGATGATTTATTTTACCACTTAGGCACTTAGAGCACTTAGAAGCACTAAGTAAGATTATGCCAGGATCGGAAAAATATTTATCTGTAAACTCTTAGTGTTCCTAAGTGCCCTAAGTGCCTTAGTGGTAAACAATTCCACAATTCCTTAACAATTTCTTAATATTAAGCTAATGTTAAGCTAATGTTAAGGTAGGACTTTTGCAGAAAAATTCCAGACCATAACATTATGATAACATTTCTGAAACAAAAATTAACGTTAAGGTTATTAACCATTGCGATTTTTGCAGTTCCATTTTTATCGTACGGACAGGAAACCCAGCCCGGCGATTTAAATCAGGCTGTAGATACCTTGAATGCAAAAATTGAGAATGTTAAATCCGACCTTGACCTGCTTAAAAAGCTAAAGGTATCCGGATATATCCAGGCGCAATGGCAACTTGCTGATACCGCCGGGCAACTATCCCCCTTTTCAGCCGGAAATTTCCCCAGGAATTCCGACAACCGCTTCATGATCCGCAGGGGCCGTGTGAAATTTGCATATGAAGGCAAACTTACCCAGTTTGTTTTGCAAATAGATGCCACGGAAAAAGGAGTCTCTCTGAAAGATGCCTACGTTAACTTCAAAGATCCCTGGATGCAGATGTTTACGGTCCAGGCCGGGGTATTTAACCGACCCTTTGGCTATGAAATAGCTTATTCTTCTTCTGTGAGGGAAAGCCCCGAACGTTCGAGGGTCATGCAAACCCTGTTTCCCGGTGAACGCGACCTTGGCGCCATGCTGACTGTCCAGCCCAGGAAAGATTCCCGCTTTAATTTTATCCGCTTAAATGCAGCCATTATCGCAGGAAACGGCATTGCCCCCGAAACCGACAGCAGGAAAGACTTTATCGGGCAGCTCGGGATCACCAAAACCACCAGAAACGAAAAACTCCGCTACGGGGTCGGCGTTTCCTATTATAATGGCGGCTATTTCCAGGAAACCAAGAAAGTCTATACGATGAATACCCTTGCGGATGGAATGACAGATGGCTTTACCGTCGATTCCACGGAAAGTAACAGGGGAGAATATGCCA
>CAYJNJ010000039.1:0-26103 GCA_964371595.1 uncultured Bacteroidales bacterium
CCCCACAACCTCAAAACCTCACAACCTCACCACCTCACCACTTCACCACCTCACCACTTCACCACTTCACCACTTCACCACTAACTTCCTCGTGTAAACCCTATCCTCCAGCACCAGCCTCACAAAATACAGGCCCGGTTTTAAGTCGTCAGTCGTCAGTCGCAAGTCGTCAGTATTGAGATTCTCTGCCTTAACCAGTTTTCCGCTTGCGTCATTGATCATCACCTCGATAGGCGTTCCGGGATTATCTTCTTTAAGGCTAATATAAACGCCGTCTGTGGCAGGATTGGGATAGAGGCTGAAAAAGACGTCCCCGGTATTTTCAGGTATACCAATATTGATTTCAGTATTCTTGAAATACTGAAAATTGGAATAATATTCTCCTACAATGATATCTGCATCCCCGTCATCATCAAGATCGGCGATAGCAGGGAAATTATAATAGTCTGTAGGAATAAGGCCAAAGGGGTTCTGCACAGCCGGAGCAAATGCAGGTACTGTTACAGAACCGGTATTCTGGAAATAGAGCATATTCCCGTAATATTCACCCTCAAAAAGATCAAGGTCGCCGTCATGGTCAATATCGGCAAAGGCAGGTGATCCGAATTCGTAAGCTGGTGTGATCCCGAAAGGATTGGGCACAGGGTTGGCGAAACCCGGATCTGTAATTGTCCCGGTATTTTCCCTGAATTTCAAAATCCCATAAGCCTCACCGGTGAACAAGTCCAGGTCGCCATCATTGTCAATATCGGCAAAATCGGGCATTGCAAACATATATCCGGGAACAAGCCCGAACGGATTAGTCAGGGGCGCCGCAAAAGCCGGGGCAACATTGGACCCGGTATTTTCATAAAATTTAATGTTGGCATCATATTGCCTTTCATCGTAAATGCCACCAATAAAAAGGTCCAGGTCGCCATCGTTATCAATATCGGCAAATGCCGGGAAAGCGATTTTGTAATCGCTCAACGGGGCGATGATCCCGAATGGATTTTGAATGGGAGGGCCAAAAGCAGGGACAGTATTTGACCCGGTGTTTTCAAAAAACTGCATAAACCCTCCGTATTTACCGGCAAACAGGTCAAAATCCCCGTCATGGTCGATATCGGCATATTTTGGGGAAGCCAGGGATACGGAATCAGACACAAGCCCAAAGGGGTTCATCTGAGGCGGGGCAAAAGACTGCGCCTGCGAAACAAGCGGTAAGCCGATAAAAATTGCCGCCGCTGCCAGGATCTTTTTAAGATCGGCACGGGAAAAATAAAAGCGCAACCGGCTGTATAAGGAATTCAGTTTTAAAATGATCCTGTTTCGCACGGATGCCGGCAGATTTATCCATTCGCCGCTGAGGACAAGCTGGTTTATGCGCCCTGATAGGTTCCTGAACTGCCGTTTTTGCCTGTTGAAAGTAGTTGTGTTCATTTTGATTTATGTTAAAGTCGTTTTGGTTTCTGCCCAGTAGGTGCTGCCAGGGATCGACAGACCTGATTTATATTCGGGTTGAATGGTGTTGAATATATTCGGCCTGGTCTTTCCGGGCAATACCTGGATGTCATAAATCTCATCCACAGATGCCAGGTATTTGATCTCTCCGTAAAAACTTCCGGTCGGAAGGTGGATGATGGCAATCCCGGCATAGTTGGCTTTCTTTGCTATATCAAGTTTGGCGAAGGTGGAGGAGTTCTGCCTCAGCTTCGATAATCCAACGAATAAAAAATCATTATAGTGCGCCATGCCCCTTACAAAACCATCAATCCTGTGTATGATTTCATAAGTCCTTTTTACAGCATCCACTTTAACAATTTCACCTGTGGCGGAAAACAGCAGGTATAGCTCATGGTTGAACATTCTTGGGGAATGCGGCATACGGAGCTTTTCTACGATTATTTCATTCGTTTGGATATCCATCAGCACCCCGTCGGTTGTTACCCCTTCCCGCCAGCTTTGCATACTGTTGCCCCGGTTGAATGCCGTAGCATATTTCGGCTTGCCATCCGCCATCACCATCCCGTTAAGGTGGCATTTATCCTCTGATTTTAAATCGCTGACGAATGGCGGTATCCAGTAAGGTGTGAAATTGTAATGATCATCGATGGAAATAATGCAGGAAAATAAGGTATTCACTGCGTACAGCCCGTGATCGCCCCAGCTCAGGTCGTGGATGTCGAGTGGCCCGATGTGGAAAGTGTTCCGCGGCATATACAACGAATCGTAGACATCCTTTTTTCTCGGGTAACTTGATGCAAGCCCGGGTGAATTGGCAAAAACGATCACCTCATCCTTACAGGCAAGGGCCATTTTATCCGGCTCTTCAAGCAAGGCAATACCCATGGGCTTTTCAAATGTCCGGGGAAGCTGGATTAACTGGTCTTCATTTTTCGGGGATAAGAAAATAACCTTGCCGGCCTGGTAAGTGCTGATCGCCAGGCTGCAGTTCAACTTCATCAATAATTCGGGGACATTCGCAGTGTAACTGCAACTGAACGGCGCCAGTTCTTTCGGATCGCTTATTGCTCCTGCCATTTTATAAAGTTTCTGCTTTGTAAAATTACTTCTAAAACGCGCTAATTCCTAAATCATTATAAAATGAACAAAAAACATGCCTGTGGGTTTATGATTCAAATAAACTTTAAAAGAATTAATCGATGTCTGATAAAAAAATAATTGCAATAATCGGCGCAACCGGCGCACAGGGAGGCGGACTGGTAAACGCCATCTTATCTGATAGTAAGAGCGAATTTGCTGTCAGGGCTGTTACACGTGATGTGAGCTCCGACAAGGCAAAGGCACTGGCTGCCATGGGTGCTGAAGTGGTTGCAGCCGACCTTGACGATACGGCCAGCCTGGAAAAGGCCTTCAAAGGAGCATACGGGGTATACGCCGTTACTAATTTCTGGGAACATTTTTCACCTGAGAAGGAAATCGCCCAGGCTAAAAATATTGCCGACGCATCACACGCAGCAGGCGTAGGGCACGTCATCTGGTCGTCGCTGGAAGATACCCGTAACTGGATCCCGCTGAGTGACGACCGCATGCCAACACTCATGGGAAAATATAAAGTCCCGCATTTTGATTCTAAAGGCGAGTCGGAGCAGTATTTCAAAAGGCCTGGCCTGCCTGCTACCATTCTCAGGACCAGTTTTTACTGGGATAATTTCATTTATTTCGGATTAGGCCCGAAAAAAGGCCCGGATGGAAAGTATTACATTACCTTTCCAATGGGTGATAAAAGGCTCCCGGGCATTGCCGCCTCTGATATTGGCAAGTGTGCCTATGGAATTTTTAAAGCGGGTGATACCTACAAGGGAAAAACTGTTGCAATAGCCGGCGAGCACATTACCGGTGCCCGGATGGCAGCTTCCATGACCCGCGCACTTGGTACCGAGATAGGTTATAATGATGTCCCCGCGGATGTATACCGAAGCTTTGGTTTTCCCGGTGCCGATGAAATGGGGAACATGTTCCAGTTTAAGCGTGATTTTGAAGCCGATTATGTTGGTGCCCGGAACCTTGATGTGGCCCGGTCGCTTAACCCGGAATTGCAGAGCTTCAATGACTGGATCGATAAAAACGCGGCTAAAATTCCACTGGAATAAACTAAACTTGCTCCAGGTATATAAATTCCTTATATTTACATCATTATGAGCCAGGAGCTAAGTCTTCAGCAATTCTTATTTCAGCAAATCAAAGCAAAGATCCCGGAAAATCTCTCGTTTGTCCATGAGATTTCTGAGTTGCTAGGGATCAGCTATGATAGTGCATACCGCCGGATCAGGGGGGAGAAAGAGGTATCTATTGAGGAACTCTACAAGCTAAGCCATAAATTTGAGATATCCCTGGATGCTTTACTTGGGCTCCAGGCTAATCATGTGGTATTCCGCAAATTCGCCCTTTCCCCCTCGGATTTCCATATCAAAGACTGGCTGATCAGGATCAGGGAAGATATTAAGAGGATCCATGCCGCTCCCGATAAAGAAATTATTTACGCTGCGAAAGATCCTCCCATCTTCCATTATTTTCATTTTCCTGAAATCGCCGCTTTTAAATTTTTCTTCTGGGAAAAGACCATTTTCGACTTTCCTGAATATGAAAATAAATTATTCAGGATCGATGACGTAAACCCTGAAATCGTTGAAATAGGCAACGACATACTGCGCTCGGCTATTAAAATCCCAACCACTGAGATATGGAATGAAGATACTTTCAGGATACTGATGCGGCAGATTGAATATTACTGGGTATCAGGATACTTTGCGAAAAAGGATGATATGAAAAATCTCCTTGATAAGCTTGGGAAATGGGTCCTGCATATCCGTAAACAGGCCGAAACCGGGTATAAGTTTAACTATGAACAGCCCCCGGAAGGAATTGACAATTCGTTCAGGATGTATGAGAATGAAGTGGTGCTGAACGATAATGCTATTTTTGTCAGGATTGGCGAACAGATGGGTACTTATCTCACTTTCAATGTGATCAGCCTCCTGGTTACACAAGACCCCGCTTTTTGCAAAAACGTCGAACAACATATGCGACAGCTGATTAAAAAATCAAACCTGATCAGTACCAGCGGGGAAAAGGCCAGAAACCGCTTCTTTAACAAGCTTCTTTTTATGATCGAAAAGACCCGGAACGAACTTGATTTTTAGGAACATCTTTTACCAGGTATTTATTCCTTAGAAAGATTTCCCAATCCTAATCCCAGGGGCAGGAATTACTGCTATGACTTCCCATTTCGTCTCCTGATCGGCGTATAGATAATCATATGTATTGTACTCATCAAGAAAAAGAAGTGTTACAATCCCGGCCCAGAAAAAAAATGAACCTTTTTGGTAGCAGTAACCCATCGTGATATTTGGAGCCAGGATTTTTTCTTTGGTGATGACAGAAAGGCCAAACCCCCACTCAAGCCTTTTATTATTCCCATGGCCAAGAGTTACCGAAAAAGGCAAAACCATATCTGGCTCGCCGTTAAAGGAATAAAATATGCAGCCAATTCCTGCACTTGCATTAATTGTTGTCCTTTTTCCGATATAGACGGAATGTTGATAATTTATCGATCCACCCAGTCCCGTAGCCCCTATTGTTTCAAAATACAATGTATGCCTTGTATGGGCGGGCAGTTCGTTATTCAACTGGGCATTTGCTTTATTGGAAGCAAATACCATGATCATCCCGTAAAGCAAGCAAAATACTGAGATCATTGCCTTGCTGGATTTGATGTTATTACTTGTCGTTTTCATGGCCTATTTTTTAAATGTTTGAATTTCATTGACGAAATTATACTGTGGAGCATGTATAATGAAATTGACCGGCAGGTGGTTTGTCCAGGATAGTAAGGATCAAGACTAAAAATGAAAATGTTTAATAGGCTTTTTGCAAAAAATGCAGTCACTGATACGGGTCACTTGGTTTTTAGGGAATATTGCGAAACAACTTAGCCTTACTTGCATTAATTTCATAAATTCCTTATTTTTACATCGATATGGAGAAAGAACCAGGCCTTCAGCAAATATTTTTCCAGCAGATCAGGAACCAGGTCCCCGAAAATCTATCCTTTGTTCATGAAGTGGCAGATTTACTCGAAATCAGTTATGACAGTTCTTACCGCCGTATCAGGGGCGAAAAGGAACTGAGCCTGGATGAAATGCTGAAGCTCGCAATGAAGTATGGAGTTTCACTCGACTCGGTTTTTAACCTGAAAGGAAATAATGTGGTTTTCAGGCATTTCGGACTTCAATCTACAACGGAAAAAATTAATGAATGGCTCCCGCTTATTTACCAGGATTTCCTCCTGGCAAGTAAAGCGCAATCCGTCGATATAATTTACGCCGCTAAGGATCCGCCTATTTACCAGTATTTCCAGTTCCCCGAAATAGCTGCTTTCAAATTCTTTTTCTGGAAGAAAACACTTTTCGACAATCCCGGGCATGAGGATAAGCTGTTCAGGCTTGATGAAACCGGATCTGATGATCTCCAAACTGGAGAAAAGCTGCTGAAAGCCGCTATAAACCTTCCGACTACCGAGATCTGGAATGAGGACACATTTAATATGTTTTCCCGGCAAATAGAGTATTACTGGATTTCCGGTTATTTTGAAAGAAGGGATGACCTGCTGAATATTGTCGATAAGCTGGAAAAATGGGTCAGGCATATGCAAAAGCAGGCAGATCACGGATTTAAATTTTTATACGGTCAGGCTGCCGAAGGCCGTGAGAACTCATTCCGGATGTATGAGAATGAAGTCGTGCTGAATGATAATGCGATTTTCTCCAGGATTGACAATGTCACTTCCGTTTACCTGACCTATAATGTGATCAGTCTCCTGATTTCAAAAGATCCGCTGTTTTGCGGAAATGTAGAACAGTTTTTGCAGGGATTGCTCAGGAAATCAAACCTGATCAGCCTTTCAGGGGAAAAGGCCAGGAACCGCTTCTTTAACAAGCTTTTGCTTACAGTCGATGAATCAAAGAATCGGCTCAATATAGGCTAATCATTCAAACTTAATAATCTCCGCTTCAAGGTACCCGGCCAGCTTCATCCTGCCAAGTTCATCCCTTGCTTCTCCTTTGCTTTGATAATATTTCGTGAAGATGTAGTAATTGCCATCAGCCGCATAGTATCCCAGGCTGGCTTCCAGGCCGTTTTCGTCAGCAATCCTCTTCAGCTTGACAGCATTGGTCCGGGTAGAATCTGATCCAATGACAACATAGAAATTACCCGGAAGGATATCCACTTCCTGCACAGGCGCCTCCGGTATATAGAATTGCGGGACGGCATTCGGGTCAACAGCCGCTTCCGGTGAATTCTCATAGAATTTTCCATGCAGAACTTTAATTTTCAGGGGTTCCGCCTGGGCCGTATCCGCACTGGCAGGTTTGGCATCCTTAAATTTAACCTGCCGAGTTGCTTCAGCCACATTGAACACCACTTCGTTTTTGCTTCCGTCACCTACATTTACCGGGATGTCGTTCTGAACGATCTTAAAGCTGCTTCCGAATACATTTCCGATCCTGATGTAGTATGTATTGTCTTCCGGGACAAAGATGTTGAAGCTCCCGTCTTCGAGGGTGAAGGAGGAATAGCTGTTCCCCTGCTTATTGTAAGCGGTGACTTTAATGTTCTTCAGATTGACCTTTTCTTCACCGGCCTTGATAAATTTGGCACGTTGCACATCAATTTTGCCGCTGATCTTATTGGCTTTCTGGAATGGGATATAATAGGTGGCATTCCGTGTGAGTTCCAGTTTTTCGGCGCTCTTGTCGACATAAAAATACTCCTTCACATCGCTCAGCGGGGTAATGCTCAACTCATAAAAACCTTTTGGAAGACGGTTGTAGTTAACTGTTCCTGCGGAATTAGACAGCAGGATAATATCGACCGGGAATTGTTCACTGAAATTCGGATTATCGGAGTTCGTCAGCTTCAGCCGGGTTTTAACGAACGGAAGCCCCATCTCCCCATCATCTTTAACGCCATTACTGTTGTCATCTTTGAACATGACTATGCGCAACCTTCGTGTATCTTTCTGCCACTTGTTAATGTCGGATTTCCCGAACCTCTTTTTGATTGAAAGTTCCAGGTAGGTGTAATCGTTCTGGTTTACGAAATCCGGGTATTCCTGCCTCGTGATATGATAAGTGCCGCTTGCAACCACGTACCAGTCGCGCACTACGAAGGCCTCGATCCTTGGATTGAGATTGAAGGATGCATAATCGAGATCAAAGCGGTAAATAAAGTTGGCAAACAGGTTAAAGTTAATCCGCTCTTTAAAATAGGAGCCCATTATTGTGGGACTGATCGTAATGCTGTGGTTATCTATATCACCTGCAAACTGGTACAGCCCGTTGTTTACAAGCGGCCCGTAATCATAGCCGAACGAGAATCCTATTCCGTGCCTGAAGCTCATCCCGCCCATGAGATGGAAATCATATTTCTGGTAGTTCTGTTCGGTGGTTTCTTTCATGTGGATGTTGCTGAAACCGGTTTTTATCTGCAGGGTCAGGAATTTGTAAATTGAACCCTGGTATTCTAACCTGAGTTTTTGGGCAAAGTACTCATTGGTCACTCCAGGCAGTGTCGACGCCGGCCTGTACGAACGGTATGACTCGCTGCTGGGCCCGGCTTCCCATATATGATTCGGATTCGTATTGGAATTGAAAAGTAAATTCACGTATTGATCGTATAGCTGGGCATTTGGAAGCTCTGCCCCTTCAAAAGAATAGGAGTGGTATTCGCGTGAACTGTTGACGTATTTTACGGAAAAATAATTTTTACGGTTTCCGAGCATGATAATCCCGTTTGCCCCGAAATTAAGCAATCCCATTTGCGGTCCGGGCATATAAGGTGAGCCGTAATTATTGACCAGGTGAATGGAAATGTAATCCCCGAATCTTGCAAAGTAATTGATATCCCAGGCAACACCTGCCAGTGTGTAATCATAAAGCAGGTCATGCTGCTCATGATATCCATATACATTGAAGCTGATATCATGTCCCCTGAACATCTTGATCCGGCTCGACTGGACCATAACCGAACCCGTATTCATGTTCCTGTCATTGTCGATGTCATAAGCTACCGAACCATGTAGCAGCACCTTTTTCTTTTCATAAGTATACCCGGTGGCTAAACTGGTTTTAGAGCTGAGGATACCCTGGCTCAGGAAAGCTTCCATACTGAAAGTCTTGCTCAGTTGCATGACATTGGAGACCATAAGGCCGTTACGGGTATAAAGATTTCGCCCTAATGGAGAACTGAAAGCCCCGATCCCCAATTTAAAGCCTTTCCGTGTGTATAGAAAATGATAATAGGTATTGCTGATCAGGTCTTCATTGCCGGTTAGTGCGTAATAGTTGAAATTGTACTGGAAAGTGCTTTTGTTTTTGAAGGTAGACAAACCCCGGGCTTTGATAAAAGGGAGGACCTTATCGTTCCCGCTGAAGGTCCTGATACCGGTCTCCACCTGGTGTGGCAGCGATCTGTCGATGATCAGCGGCGCATAGGTATCGTTGTATTTTTCCAGCATCAGCGACCGGTTCACCAGGTTATCGCCCGAAGAGGCTTTAACCTCCAGTTTACTGATATCAAATACCCGGTATTCATCACTGATGTATTTAACACTGAATTTAATCGTTGTATCCTGGAAAGGCCGCAAGTGGACAGGCTTTCCGGCCTGCCAGTCACCAAGCGTATTAATGTCAACCTTTTTGTCATTATCCAGAACCAGGTCGATGGATTCCTCTGTATTCCCGTTATTTTCAAGCCGTAGCTCAAATTCAGCCAGGTTCCGGCGGGGATAAAAGAAAATCCTGTTTTCGGGGAATACGATATTCCATTTATGAAAAGGTTCAGGGAATACGGAGCATGAGGATTCCGACAGTAATTTGTTTTTCATGGAATACGCCCTGAAGGAAATATCATACCTGGTTTCAGAACTTACCTCATCGGGAAGCTTGAAACGGAACGCAAGCATAATTGAATCGTTAGGGGGAACGATAGTATCTTTGAATGGGGCACTCAGGATTAACCAGTCATCCGGCAGCTTTAAGATGGGTTTGAAGCGACAGGCCGAATCGGAAAGGTTACGGATGCGGATGACATTAAAGCTTAACTGGCCGGCTTTCTGGGCAATTTCAGGTTTGACAAAAGAAACAGAAAGTATTTTCCCTTCATTTTCCTGGCCTCCTGATTGAGCCTTCAATTTCAGGCCGGGCAGGATGAAAAGAAGTAGCCCGATAAAAATGAAAAGCTTAGGGTCAATTGTCAGGCGGTGTCGCAAACTATTTAAGCAGGGTTACCGTGTTAAAGATATCATTGATCAATTATACTGTTAGCCGTACTTTCGGATAAAGTAATATAATATCCTACTTTATACAGGTCATCATTAATATCGAAATCGCTGAATTTCCTGATTTTAAGCGCATCATCTTCATAAAAGAATTTCCATCTTAGTATGAAGGAATTTTGCTGGGAATTTCCGACATTACCTTTGACCCCACTTTCAAGCAGGTTTATTTTTTCATCCGAAAGGGATACGACGGTATCTTTGGTAGCATTGGCCATATTTGAAAAGAGGCCGTTATCCCAGTTTGATCCTGTGTTTTCCACGTTAAGGCCTAAAAAGCTGACAGGGATTTTATGGGTACTATCACTTTTACCGGTAAAGTAAGGCTCAGCAGCTGTAATCGAAAGGTTCCAGTTACCGGTTGATTCCACACTGAACATCACGTCATCAGGTTGTTTGGTAATCTGGTACAGGTTTTCATTGATCTTTTTTATACCGAATTCCACGTATTGTTCCGGGGTCATTTTCAGGATCAGCACATTGTCAAGCTTCGCCTCAGTGGTAATCAGCATAGGGGTTTCCTGGGCAGCAACAGGATAAAAGGCAAGCATGAGAATGGTTGCCATCATTAATCTCCGGGCGCCCTGGATTGTTTTCATTTGATCAAAGATAGATGTTATCATAACATAAAAAAAAGGAAATAAACTATTAATTATATTCCATATTAATAATTTATTTCCCTTTTAAATCGCAGGAAAAAACTTCTTACGGGATCTCCGTCATGGTCAATACGACAGTGGTAGTATATGTTCCCTGGCTGAAAACCCCATCAGATAACTGGCTGAACATGCTGGCAGGATTCATACTGCCTTGCATGGTTCCCATGAGCCAGTGCAGGATAAATAAATTATCAGTTTGATCCCCGCTATTGTCAGTAAGCAGGTCAATAAGCGTAACATCAGTAGCTCCAAGCCCTAAGGCTGCATCAGCACTCTGGCTGCTACATGTCACTTCGGTGCCAAACTGGTGCGTGCCGGTAGCTTCGCACCAAACGCCGAGGTTGTTTATGGGAATGGATCCGATGCCAACAATTGGCACAAAATCAGGTGCACTGATCTTCAGGTACCAATTCCCGGTAGCTTCCATTGCAACTGTAGTAAATCCGGGATCAATACCCGGGGTTCCCATTGTTTCAGAGACACCGAAATTGTAGTCATCGGCAGATGCGAAAGTAGCAGTTTGCACATCCCCGTCAACAACAACAAGGTTGAATGCACCGCCAAGGATCGCGTTGAAAATAACATCTTCCGAATCTTCTAACTGGGCCATGACCTTGGTTTGCACCTGTATAGCCACCAGCAATCCGAATAATATAAACAGCTTTTTCATAATTCTTTTCTGATTTACTTTGAAGTC
This sequence comes from uncultured Bacteroidales bacterium, assembly GCA_964371595.1. Lineage (GTDB taxonomy): Bacteria > Bacteroidota > Bacteroidia > Bacteroidales > JAGOPY01 > JAGOPY01. The sequence continues at coordinate 11,198 of CAYJNJ010000039.1, forward strand.
CATTTACTAGCCAGGAAATTAGTTAATTAATTAAAGATAAACATTACAACCTGGCAAGAAAAAAGGAAACACAAAACCACGATCTGTGTTTCCTTTTTGAACTCATTAGCAATCCGGTTTACGGAATCTGAGTGAGGGTTAGCGTTGCAGTAGTTGTATAATCGCCTACTGTGAACGTACCAAGTGCCATCTGGTTGAACATGCTTTCCGTTTCCATCGTACCCTGCATGGTTCCCATGAGCCAGTGCAATGTAAAGGCGTTGTCGGTTGCATCACCACCGTTGGTGGTACCCAGGCCGATCAGCAGCTGATCTGCTACAGTAATACCCATGGCAGCAGCAGCATTCTGGAATGCGCAGGTAACTTCTGTACCAAACACGTGAGTTCCTGTTGCTTCGCACCATACACCAAGGTTATCAATCGGAATGTTGCCCGTTCCTGTGATAGGTGTAAAATCAGGGGCCGCAATTTCCAGTTCCCAATCGCCGGTTGCTTCTACGGTAATCGTTGTAAATCCCGGGGCAATACCACCAGCTTCAGTAACCCCAAGGTTATAATCGGCGGCTACTGCAAAGGTGATTTCCTGGATCGGACCTGTAACAACATTCAGGTTAAATGTTTCCAATAAGTGTGCGTTAAATACCACATCCTCCTGGTCTGTAAGCTGTGCCATCACTCCAAAGTTGGCAATCAGCAAGAATCCTAAAACAAAAACAATCTTTTTCATAAACATGAATTTAAAGTTATAAAAAAATTATCAACAATATTGTTTGGGAGGTGGTAAGGTTAATATTAATCATCTACCCTCAAAAAGGTTATTCATTTCCCTAATTAATTTTATACCAACCCCCTTATTTAAAATCATTATAAATAAAAGAACACTGTTAACTTTAAAATTTAACGAGATTTTTCGGGTAGGGTTTCAATTCTCCGCGATTATTTTGCAAAAACCGCAAAAATTGAACTGTAAAATCAATATTGAGATAGGGTAAGGACAATATTTAAAGTATAGGTATCGGCAGCCAGGTCCTGATCCAGCATCCTTATCTGGTTCATGTTGCCGTTCATTGTACCCATCTCCCAGTTCAGGGTAAATGTATTTTCAATACCATATCCTTTATTGGAAAGCGTACCTTTTGTCAGGAGGGTGATGTCATTGCTTTCCAGTGCAATAGGGGCTGTTTTCGCATTATTGACGATATTGGTGCCATCGTCAAGGTTGGTGCCTATTGATACTACAACTACACCCACATTATTCAGTTCCATCGTGTTGGATGGATTGCTGGTCCCGTAAAACATGATCTGGTCGGCCTTGAATTGCAGCTTCCAGTCGGTGATGGCGCCAATCCGTATAAAAGTCGACTGGCCGGCGGTACCTATACCATATATATACTCATCAATCTCATCAAAGACGAATTCGATGCTATAACCGGATACAATATTAATGACCAGACCAGGATTTGGCGGTGGAATATCCTGGGATTTCAGCTTTCCAACAGATAAAATAACCAGCAATACCAATATGAATTGCCTGGTTTTCATTTTATTTTTCTGATCAACTGGTTATCAAAATATTCAGCTCTTTCAGTCAGGTTGCCATTTTCATCGAAAGCCGACAATATCCCCTCAAGCTTTCCCTGGTTATAATACAGATCAAGCTTGATTTTTCCGCTTTCATAATAATGTACCCAGTTGCCGTTCTCTTTATTATCAAGGTAAGCCCCTTTCTTTTTCACTTTTCCGTTTGTAAAGAAAAACTGCCAGGGCCCCTGTGAAAGACCTTCTTTGTAAAGCCCGGTCTGTTTAAGCTGGCCGTTTGGGTGATAAACATTCCAGATTCCAGAGGGAACCCCGTTTTCATATTTACCTTCCATGTAAACCGTTGAATCCGGAAAATATGAAAGCCATGTGCCATCTCTCTTACCGGCACTGAAGAGCCCGTTTTCAAACAGGCTGCCATCCTGGTAAAAGAACTGCGTTGTCCCTTCCATTTTACCATTGATATAGGTTCCTGATAAACTGATATTTCCATTATCCCAATGTACAACATAGGGGCCGTCAATCATGGAATTCTTATAGGTGATCTCCTTTTCAACCTGTCCGTTTTCAAAGTAAGAAGTGTAAACATCATAAAACTGATAATCCTTTATCAGACCTTTCTCTTTAATTTTACCGGAAGGGTAATAAGTTTCATATAAACCATTTTTCAGGCTATCGGCATATTCAAAACGATAATTGAGGTTGCCGTCGGGATAATACCCGGTAGTCATTCCGTTCAGTTTATTGCTTTTATATTCCCGCGTTTCATTAATCTGCCCTGAATCAAAACAGATGGTCATTAAACCGGTCAGGGAATCATTATGATAAGTTCCCCGGGTTTTGATCTTACCGTTTTCATGATAGTATCTGAAATCGCCGTTTTTTATGCCGGCCCTGAAGTTAATTTCACTGCTTACCTGGCCATTAGCATGGTATACAGTCCATAAACTGTCGAATTTGCCTTCAAGATAAAAGCCTTTTTGCCAGAGAGATCCGTCAAGGTAATAATAAACAGCAGGGCCATTTTTAATCGTATCATGCCCAATTACACGATAATTAACGATTGATTCAATGGTCTTTCCATCATCACTGAATACTGTATCTGCAAAATTCAGGGATTGTCCAACTGATGGACTGATGAACGAACTAAAAGATAAAAAGGTTAGCAGCCACCATTTATTCATATAAGGTGTTACTTGACTTCCATTTCAAGCTGTACCCCGTCCAGCTCATTATTAAAACCGTAATCAAGGATGGCGGCAACAGAATAACGCCCTTTGGCCAGCGGTTTATCCAGGGTATAGGATACTTTTTTGTTGGTTTCGGGCAATAAGGAAAACTCGATAGGAGTAGAGGTAAATTCTTCTGCAGTTTCAAGGTTTGAAACCGTAAAATACACCTTACAGTTCAGGACTTTATCCCCGAGATTAATGACTTGTGAGCCATAAACCCTGGAATTATCTTCGCCGATTTTTTCTGTAAGGCCTTCAATTGTGCCTTTGTAGAGGGTATTGCTGGCTGGTGACTGGTAGATGGTCACGGCTATTCGTAACGCAAGCTGGACGCCGAGGGCCATTTCTTTATCAACAGCCCGTGCCCCTGTTTGCTCCACGGCTGATTGAACAAATAGCACCGCCCATTTTGTCGAAGCATTATCATTGGGTACGAGCATCGTGACATTAATCGTGGTCTGTTCATTGGGCTGCAGGGTTACCAGTGCCGGTGAAATGGTGATCCAGTCAGCACAAGACCGTGGTGTTGTTCCGGCATCAAAATATTTAACTTCTCCTGATTCGTCGGTTAGCCAGTCACTTAAATTAAATATGAAAGATTGTTCCGTCTTTCCCTTATTCCTAAGAGTAATCTGTTGGGTTTGTGAAGATCCGGGATTCGTTGAAAATGATAATGTGCCAGGGGAGACTTCCAGTTCCTGCGCATATATATCAATGCCCAAAAAGCAAAGAGCAACAGAAACCAATAGAAACAGGTAGTACTTTGTTCTTTTCATAATAATATTTTTTTCAAATTTAATAATTTATTTTTCCAAAAACTTTAATGAACCGATTAATTATAAACATCACCCATTGAATAAATAAATTCAGATATCGCCATTTAATTATATATTAAGATCTTGTAATTTAGCACATTACGTTCTGAAATGATACTTACGATATAGTAACCTGCAGGAACCTGCAAGCTGACCACCGACTTTATATCATTATTTAACTCCATCTTAAATACACATTTACCCTGCATATCAGAGACCAGGAGCTGGCCTTTAATGTCCAGGACTGTGTTTTTCCATACTGTTAATTCATTACCGTTGGCATAAACTGAAAAATACGATTCCGGCGTGATATTATTGATGACATCATTTGACGGATTCAGCCAGATTGTGAATCTTTCATTTTGGTTTAATACGTTATGTTGAAAAATGTAACTCGAATCTGTTGAAAGATTGATCAGATTGTTAGTATAATTATCTTTCAGGTATATTTTTACTGAAGGATCCAGGTTAGATCTTTCTGAAAGTGCGATCTTGTAACTGCCACTGACACCGCATTGAAAATTCAGCTGGAAAGCCGATTCATCCCTGATTTCGGACAGGGTATTCAGGGCAAACACCTGCTCTCCTGATTTAAGGCTGATTTGCGGGACATCTTCAATAAAGCTGAATAACTTGGTTGCGTCAAAATTCACATCAAAACCGCTGGTGGTGCCCTGGATGAAGCGTAATGCCACCTCATCCCTCTTGCCATTTCCTGAAGCAAGCAGGCAAATGACAGGATAATCAACAGGAGCGAGCTTGTAGAAATCGGGGGTGGCAGTCATGCTGCCAAGCCTGACGGCATTATTGATCCCGAGGGTGCCGGTTTGCACGGCCTGGACCCAGAAACCCTGGTTGGAAGGGATAAAGCGTGTTCCGCCATTCAGTCCGTAAGGCGATCCCCCGCCGATAAAAATTGTGTAGACATCATTGGTCCCATCCCAAATATACTTGGCATCGTTAATATCCGTTTTGTCCCATCCGCTTGCCGCCAGCCAGTCGACCGGGGAAGGGTAGGGGTTACCTGTAAGGTTCCAGCCTTTGTGCGACGGGATCTCGGCAGGATTGGGCGTTGGGTCGGAAATGGTGACATTATAAGTGTACGGGCCGGTATTAAGGGTTTCGGCGCCTGTTGCCTCGTAATTCACAGTGACCGGATTGGTATTGAAATACACATCATATCCCCTGAAAACCATCAATGGGCCGCCGGTAGCGCCCGAATACCATACCCAGCCAAAGTTCCAGTCGTTCCAGATCAGGGCTTCATTATACCAGAATACCAGGTCAGTGCCGGTGAATATGCTGCTTGTCTCATTACTGACGGGAGATGCCACATTATGCCATTCGTTGGCCGACATATAACGTTCCACAGTTACATCCCCGGTGATTGTGATGTTCCCGTTCACATTCTGATCGGCCAGGGCGCCGGAGGAGCCGGCAACGGATTTAATATGCACATCGGTACCGATCATCATTGAGCCGCCGGGTGTAACAGTGATGAAGCCACCCGGACCGACTGACAGCTGGGCCGCGGCTTCAGTAAACAGAAGCAAAGTCGTCAGCATGAAGCTAATCGAAAAGACGTATTTTTTACTATGGCTGATCAGGCTATTCATCAGGGTTGTCAGCAGGTACAATCACTTCATCTTCTTTGACTTCCAGGATTTCCCCGGTATGGTCCTGTGACGTTTTAAAGGTATCTTTCCCGGATCTCACTATATCAAGGGCATGAGAGTCCGCCGGACTAACCTGGTTGATAATTGCGGGTTGTTCAAAGGTTTCAAGCGGACCGGGTGCCGGGGCAAAGCGCTGGCTATAATCGGAAACTTCCCTACTGCCGTCTTTTAGAACATATTCTTCATTAGCCCTGGTTGCCACAATCTGCCAGGAAAATGAAATATCGGATGTGCCTCCCTGCAGTTCAATCACATCAAATCCGTTAGCTGATTTATTAGTGACATAAACTCCATTACAATCCCCTTCTGGTGTGATATAAACCTTCAATGGGTGTGATTCGCTTACATTAATATTAATTGCAAAGTCAGGATCAATAGTTATATGCGCAAAACCATTTATCAGGTGACCAATCCCGAAGTCCTGGAAAACAACATCCGGAGATTCGGGACAAGTAAGGGTTATAAGTTCTCCAAGGGTGCTTTTAACGATGGTGTTAACTGTTCCGTTGCCTACAATTTTTCGGTTTTGGTTGCTTACCCGGTAGCCGACATAAGCGTATGACGTTCCGCCACCATTCGAAAAATAACCGCCATAAGTTCCATTGGCATTGCTTGTTGCATAGCCATAAGCTCCACAAACAGAACCAGTAAAAGCACCTCCGCATCCGGTTCCGGGAACACTTATTGTTGAGTTATTACCTGTTCCGATAATTCCGATACCTGTAGCAGATGTAGTTCCGTAGGAAACAACACCTGCTTCAGTCCCGGTGAATGCCCCGCCACTCCCGTTTGCGTATGTCAATGGGGTTGCAATATTATTTCCTGTTCCGATAACCCCGGTTCCTGTTGCTGCGGTTGTTCCCCATCCCACAACTCCCGCTTCTGTTCCGGTGAAAGCTCCGCCGCTTCCGCCGGTAAAGATCAATGGGCTGGCAATGTTGTTCCCAGCGCTGAAAATTCCTGTACCTGTGGCATTCGTTGACCGGCAAAACACGCCGCTATTCCCTGTGAATGCCCCGCCGCATCCGTTAGAAGGTACCCAGGCCGACTGGTTATTTCCTGCCCCAATGACACCGATACCGGCTGAAGCGTTTGTTCCGAATCCGGCAGCACCGGTACTTGCCCCTGTAAATGAGCCGCCGGAGCCTGAAGGAAGGATGATATAACTTCCATTGTTACCTGCCCCGAGTACCCCGGTACCCAGGGTTACATCCACACCTACCGATAATGAACCATGATAGCCTGTGAAAGCCCCGCCGCTTCCGCCGGTGACAGTGTAATAACCTCCGCCTGCACTGCCCAGTCCAAGGACACCGACGCCATCCGAAGCAAGGCCTTTTCCATACGCCCCATAATTTCCTGAGAAGCTTCCTCCGGCCCCACCAGCGATAGTTGAATAGGAAGCGACATTACTTCCCACACCTATTACTCCGATCCCACTGGCATTTACCCCTTTTGCAAAAACCCCGTGGTAGCCTGTAAATGCACCGCCTTCGCTTTCATTAGAAGTTGAAGGTGTTGATCCTCCACTGCCAACAGCAACGATCCCCCTTCCGGTAGCAGCGGATCCTTTCGCAATAATACCGTAATTACCGGCAGCTGATAATCCTGCAGAGATGCCTGAAAGGGCATAGGAGCTGTTAAGACCGCTTCCGATTGCACAAATTCCGTGACCAGTGGTGGCATTCCTTCCCCAGGCATGCAAGCCGTCGAAACCATAGCATGCAATTGCAGCGGTATGGTTGGTGATCAGCGGCAATGAAGATACATTGCTGCCAACAGCATAGATCGCATATCCTGACACATCAGAATTTTTAGCTAATACCGCGAATCCCGGACTTGGTGTACAAGCGGAATCCAGGATTGTATAAATGCCATATCTTCCGCCTGATGAATAAAATCCTACAGTTGGTGAATAGGCTGCAATAGCATAGTTCTGGGTAGGATTGCCATATACTGTAAAAGCATCTGCACCTGATACAGGTACAGTATTACCTATGATCACCTGCCCGTCTGATTCGAACCTCATTCGTTCTGTATTGTTAGAATAAATGAGAAAGTGATTGTTATCGGTCGTACCTAAAAAGTTTGTTCCAGGGATTGTTCCGGCATTCCCGGTAATTGACCAGAAATTGCCACCCGGTGACCCGGTACTGATCATCACCCATACACTACCGGTCCAGTAATAGAATCCAACCGGCTGGTTAGCCCCCGAATTGAAAACCAGTAATCCCACCGCAGGGGCGGTAATAGGATTCGGACTGGAGAGGTCGCTGGTAAGAGTGACACGGGGAATCAACAGCCCCCTGTTAGTAGCCACAATATCCATAGCCGAGGAATTGTCAGGGAAATCGGTATGAACCCCTACCTGGGCTAAAGCAGTAATGCCATTCAGCAGCAGGAACACTATACAGAAAATTGTTGTAGTTCTCATAGGTGGCCTTTATATATCTTGTTAATAATATTCAATAGTCCTTTCCGTCACCATATCTGCACGTTCAAGCCCGGCGGTAAGGATATTTACATAAACTTCTCTTTCTTCCCTTCGTACGACCCAGTTCCCGGCAGCATCGTACTGATGCTTGTAAGTTGAAAGGACAGCAATCCGGTTGCTTTTAAATAAGCGGCTCTCAATCAGGTTATCATACCGGTCGTATTTAAATTTACTAGCCCATGAAAGGTGCCCGTCGCCTTTAAAATAGGATAATTCCAGCCTGTTACCGTTCGGATCATATTTGGAAGAGAGGCTGAACGAGGTGCCCGCATCATCTTTCAAAAACTTCTCTTCAGTAATATATCCCCTGTAATCCAGCATATAGACAACTTTTGAGAAGATGTCGTTCTGGATGATTTCATTATAATATTCGGTATATTCACTAAATTCCCCAATCACATAGTCTTTTTCCCACAGATAAAGCGCTTCAGTTAAATTTCCATCTTTGTCATAAGAATAAGTGACAGTCAGATTATGCTTCCCACCGGAGGCGGTTTCATCCTTCCCTGAAGGCTTCCCGTCGGACCCAAAAGTATAAATTGATTTAAGAAATTCATTACCATCACGGTAAAGAATATTTTCAACTACATATCCGTATTTGTCGTATTTGGTGAATTTCTGGTAGACTAGCTTATCTTTAGGAGCATTAGCGGTCTTTTCGGTAAGCGTGTATTTAATTTCCATGACCGATTTTACACTGCCTTTCAACCGGTGTTTTTCCAGGTCCGTCAAACCTTCCGGCGGAATGATAAAACATGGTAATAACAAGCAAAGGATAAAGACAATCATAGTATAACTTTATCAGTAAAAATATAAAAAGTAATATAGCTTTCGCCGGCACTGGGAAGTGATTTGTTAAGATACAACGGTTTATAAATATACAGGCATGAAAAAGCCCGGTCCGAAAAAGCAGACCGGGCTATAGGCTCAGGGGACTTAATCGCAACAGGATGTTGCTTACATGATTGGGCCTAATGAAATATCTGAGAACGGATCTACAATAATGATGACGTCATCCTGGATCGGGGTTAACGTACCAGTACTGGGATCGATAATAAAAGTTTGAGAATGGCTTCCTCCTTCGGTAATAGGCGCAATTGCGTATAATAATCCATCGCTCCCGAAAGCAATCTGTGCACCAGTATTGATAGTGATCGACATGGAATAGAATACTTCGGTCGTCAGATCCCATGTTATCAGTTCCCGTCCGCCATTATTTACCTGTCCAAGGATATACATCACATTTCCGGCGGGATTCATGGCTATATCATTCACGGAAATAGCGCTGGGAATGGTATCCAGTACATTTTCTGCGGAAATGGTCCAGTCTTCGTAAAAAGTAACGCTGTGGATCGTGTTGGTGACGGAATCAATGTAGTAATAAATATCATTGGCGAATGTGGCATTTGTTGCTACCCCTGTAAGGGTTCCCGCAACAAAGGAAGAGTCTTCGTCGATTAAGAGGTTAACCCAGAGCTGATTGGTATTCAATTTGGCAAAGAACAGCATGCCTGATGAAACATCATATGCAGCCGCATCGTATATTCCCGGGGTATTGCCGACATATTCACTGAATGTTAATTCCGTAATACCATTAGTAACATCCAGGTGGTAAAGTTTCAAAGAATCATTCGCATAGGTGAGGCCGTAAAGGATAGTATACTCGTTGACCGGCTGGTTAAAATAGAATATATCATACCAGCCTTTGCCTTTATCGGTAAATTTAAAATCACCATCAGCCCAGGCTTCTTTTTCCTGGCCTTCACACTTTGTTGCCCTGTATGCCAGGCAGTGGGATGCAACGGCAAATCCCGGTTCTTCGGCTGGTGGGAGGTCAACCAGTGGAATAAGGTAAGTAAAAGTCTCTACCCTTGGATTATGGTTGGTCCTGTGAGGAAACCGCTCAACCTTTGGGTTACCTTTCCTGTTGACCGGCATGAACTTTTTATCTCCGGCATACATATTAGTCTTTTTCAAGGACCATTCCGTTGCGCTGCAATCAAAAGTCACATAGAAATTAGCACTATCATCTATGCCATAGGTCACTGTTCCAACGACAATATTATTCTTGCCGGCATACAGGTTATGGGTCTGTTCTCCCATTTTAAGGAACTTAGCGTAGCCATTCCATTTATCGGTCTGTTCATCAACCGGGCTGCGCTTTTCACATGAAGCAAATAAAACAATTGCAATTAACACCAGGTATAAGGTTTTCATATTATCAAGATTAATGATTTATATATTATTTCTTACGTTCCGGAGGTGGTAGAAGTACTTACTTAAAGTTGAAAAAGCCCGCAAAGTAAACTGCGGGCTAGTTCAAAGTCAAATATTTAATACAAAGATATACATGATCTTACATAATGGGGCCTAATGAAATATCTGAGAACGGATCTACAATAATGATGATATCATCCTCAATGGGGGTCAATGTTCCTGAACTGGGATCGAGAGTGTAAGTCATTGAGTGGCTGCCACCTTCGGTAATAGGAGCTATCGCGTAAAGAACACCGTCGCTTCCATAAGCAATCTGGGCACCACTGTTAATCGTGATAGCCATGGAATAGAAGACCTCGGTAGTTACATCCCAGGAGATGAGTTCCCTGCCGCCGCCGCTTACTTCACCCAGTATGTACATTGTAGTACCTTCGGGGTTCATAGTAATATCATTCACAGAAATGGCGCTGGGGATAGTATCCAGCACGGTTTCGCCGGCAATAGTCCAGGTGCTGGTAAATGTCACCTGATTGATGGTATTTGTGGTTTCGTTTACATAATAGTAAGAGTCGCCAAAAAATGTCCCGCTGGCAGAAATACCAAGCAGTGTCCCTGCGCTGAATGAAGGATCTTCGTCTTTCAGGTTATTAACATATAATTCACCTGTAGTATAATTGGCAAAGAAAAATCTTCCTGATGGCTCATCATAAGCCGCCCCATCATAAACCCCGCCATTATTTCCGACAACTTCTTCCAGGATCATTTCCGTGGTGCCATTAGTCACATCAATGTGGTAAAGACGTAATGTATCATTAACATAAGCAGTGCCGTAAAGAATAGTAAATTCGTTTGGCGGCTGATTGTAGTAATAAACATTATACCAGCCCCAGCCTTTATCGGTAAACCTGAAATCGCCTTCTGCCCAGGCAGTCTCAGTCTGATTAGACGGGCTAGTGACAACGCAATGGGCTGCAACAACAAAGCCCGGATTTTCGCAGGGAGGTAATGTTGACAAGGGGACATAATAGGTATAGGTGCTTACCCGCGGGCTATGATTAGTTGAATTGGGGAATTGCCCGATTTTGGGTGCACCTGGCTTGTTCAAAGGCATGTATAATTTATCCCCTGCATACATATGGGTTTCTGATATAGTCCATCCGGATGCACTGCAATCATACGTTAAGTAAAAATTCGCATTATCATCCAGACCGCAGGTAACAGTTCCAACAAGGATTGTCTGGCCTGCATAGAGATTATAGGTTACTTCGCCTGTCTTCAGGTATTTAGCGTAACCATTCCATTTGTCAGCCGGTTCATCAACCGGATTTTGCTGCATGCACGAAGTCATTAACAATGCAGCTAACAATAATAATAAAGCACTTTTCATAAATTTTGATTTAATTGTTTATTAATTTATTTTCAAATTTCCATTCACGTTATAAGTCACTCATTTTTATCTGTTTCCAGATAATGTTATGACAGAAGCATTAGTTATTTATTTGTGATAATGCCCTGCCCGGCTCAGATTATACGATTATAATTTAATAAGGTTCAGGTCAGTTATGAAGGATGGCAGGAAAGGATGGATTAAAAGCCGACATAAACCCTTATCGCATTTATCATTACAAAGGCGAAAAGGTTACTTGAAATTTTATTAATAAAACAATGTGAAAAGCTTATTTGTAATGATTTCAAATAAAATCATTACAAATAAGCTTGAGAAAGATGATGGTTTTAGCCAATTAAAGCAGGATGGGATTCAACATGTTACATAACTGGTCCCATAGAAATATCTGAGAACGGGTCTTCGATAATAATCACTTCGTCGTTGATTTGAACCAATACACCACTGTTCAAGTCAATAGTATAGACCATAGAATGAGTCCCACCTTCAACGATGGTTGCAATTGCGTACAGGAACCCGTCGCTTCCGAAGGCGATCTGGGCCCCGCTCGTGACTGTAATTGACATAGAATAAAATGTTTCAGTCGCCACATCATAAGATATCAGTTCTTTTCCTCCTCCATTCACTTCACCAAGGATATAAATATCCTGCCCGTCAGGAGCGATTGCAATATCATTTACTGTAACTGATCCCGGAATTGTATCCAGCACGGTTTCTGCTGTGATAGTCCCGCCATCTGAAATGGTTACTCCTTTGATAGTGTTGTCTGTACCATCGACATAATAGAATGTGCCATCTTTGAACGTAGCGCTGGTTGCGTCGCCTTCGAGGATGCCAACCGGGGCTGAAGGATACTGGTCTTCCAGTAAATTAACCCAAAGCTCATTTGTATTAACGTTTACAAAGTAGAAATTACCGGTTTCAGAGTCATAGGCGGCAGCATCATATGAACCGGAAGTATTTCCTACGTATTCCGCAAGTATTGGGTCAGCTCCACCGGCAGTGGCATTTATATGGTACAATTTCAGGGTATCTTCATCAAGGGCTGTTCCGTAAAGAATAGTGTATTCATTTTCCGGCTGGTTAAAAAAGTAAACATCATACCAGCCCCAGCCTTTATCCGTGAATTTAAAATCACCTTCAGCCCATGCGGTCTCTGTCTGTCCTGAAGGACTGTGAACCACGCAATGGGAAGCGACCACGAAACCAGGCTCTTCACAAGGAGGTAGAGTTGACAGAGGCACTGTATAAGTAATGGTGCTGATCGTTGGATTATGATTTCCTGAATTAGGGAACAGTCCTATTTTAGGGCTGCCTGGCTTATTCAGCGGCATTATTTGCTTATCACCTGCGAACATATGTGTTTCCGACATGGTCCAGCCTGATGAGCTGCAATCATAGGTTACATAGAAATTTGCGTTATCATCTATCCCATAGGTTGCTGTTCCGACATTGATGTTCTTGCCGGCCCAGAGGGTATGAACCTGCTCTCCCATTTTTAAATACTTCGAGTAACCGTTCCACTTGTCAACTGGTTGGTCGACAGTTTCTGTCTTCATGCAGGACGATAAGAGTAAAGTCACCACACACAATACGTAAATCTTTTTCATAACAGTGATTTAAGGTTTATTGACAAAACTTGGTGGTGGTGGTTCGCTCCCCCGGGCTAATCCAAAAATTATCATTATGGGGATATAACCCCGGGGAGAGCAAAGGCTATACAAACCCCGTACCCAAACCTGGCTAATTATGTCATCAACCTATATATCACAACATATATGACTGAATATGAATAAGATAAATATTTTAAAAATAAGATGATATTAAAATTGATCTTTTAAAATCCGGTTACTGCTATGAATTCACTTTGAAATATTCGCACAATTGTGCGGTTCCATTACCGGGAATTTACATCAGTGGGCCGCTTGCAAGATCTGTGAACGGATCGTCGATGAAGATGATTTCATCCTCAACAACAGTGAGGGTTACACACTTAATATCAACCACGTAAATCCAGCTTGTACAACCATTTTCATATTGCGGGGCTATTGCATAAAGGATCCCGTCGCTGCCAAATGCAAGCTGTGCCCCGTTGTTAATTACTACCGGTGAGGAAAAGAACACATGGTTTTCCACATCCCAGGACATCAATTCGTTGCCTTCATTAATATTATATTGTGACATCAGGTAGAGGAAATCCCCGCCGGGGTCCATTGCAATGTCATTAATTGTCCCGAAGCCGGAGATTGTATCCAGGATCGTTTCCCCTGCGATCATCCAGTCGCTGGTAAAATTAATCCTGTTGATCGTATGGAGATTTTCATCTACATAATAATACATCTGATCATGCATAGTACCGCTCGCCGCAATACCACCGAGGTATCCGGCACAAATGGAAGGCCCTTCGCTGTTGATCAGGTTAACATAAAGTGCCCCGTTATCATAATTTGAAAATATCAGGGCACCTGACTCTGTATCAAAACCAACTGCATTGAAATTTCCTGGTGCACTACCGACATATTCCGTCATTATCAGGTCTACTGTACCCCTTGTGATATCCAGGTGAAATAGTTTCAGGCTGTCGTTGGAGTAGGCTGTCCCATAAATAATCGTATATGGATCATAATAATTCTGGTTAAAATAGAAGTCATCATACCAGCCCCAGCCTTTATCCGAGAAAGTATAATCACCTTCAGCCCATGCAGTCTCAACCTGTCCGGAATAATTCCTCACGACGCAGTGCGACGCCACGACAAATCCCGGGGCTTCGCAGGGTGGCAGCTGGGCAAGGGGGACCTTATACGTAATGCAGCTCACAGCGGGGTTGTGCTGGCCGGAATGCGGGAAAAGGCCGATTTTGGGTGCACCGGGCTTGTTAAGCGGCATATCGGCTTTATCACCGGCAAACATATGTGATTCGGTGATGAGCCAGATTGTTCCGTTACAATTATAGGTCACATAGAAGTTGGCACTGTCATCGATCCCATAGGTAACAGTCCCGGCATCGATATGCCTGCCTGCCCAGAGGGTGTGGACCTGCTCCCCCATTTTGAGATACCGGGAATAGCCATTCCATTTGTCGGAAGGTGAGTCATTGTGTTCCTGTTTAACACAGGCAGTTGCTGCCAATAAAACAGCAAGGCAGATTAGCAGATTTTTCATAAGATGGTGGTTTAAATGATTAAAATTCAGTTAGTTTCTGGTGGGGTTAACAGGGAATTTTAATCAGGAAACGGCGTCGCCGGCTGGAGATGGTGTTATTTTATACCTGTTTATCGGGATTTTTCAAAAAAATACCCGGTCGGGATGAAAATATTTTCTAAGTGACTGGTAGATTGGGTGGTGGAGTGGTGGAGTGGTGGAGTGGTGAAGGGGGGACAAGGAGAGGTTTTGAGGTTTTGAGGTTTTGGGTTGGTTAGCGGTTCAACCATTTCTTGAATGCCGAGATACGATGGAAGCTGACAATGGCTTCATCAGGCGAGTGGGGCCTGAGGGTGATCTTGATGCGGCTGCCGGAAAGTTTGAACA
>CAYJNJ010000039.1:26113-35773 GCA_964371595.1 uncultured Bacteroidales bacterium
CCTCGATGTTGATGATGAATTTGCGGTTGATCCGGAAAAAAAGATCGGGATCCACAAGACTTTCTATTTTATCCAGGGAATAATCCATCCCGTAGTTACGCCCATCGGCGGTGCATAAAAACACGTCTTTTTCAGTGATATAGAAATAGGCTATTTCATTCGCTTTCACCGACCTGATCTTTTCACCCGAATAGACCATGAAGCGATGTTGAAAATCCGGTTTTTTTGTGAACGAGCGGATCACTTCGCTGATCATGCTGATATCCCCCGGGCCGGAAGCCCTTAGCTGCTTGAACTTTTCCAGGCTTGCACTCAAATCATCCTCCATAATCGGTTTAAGAAGATAATCGATGCTGTTTACCTTGAAAGCCCTGATAGCATACTGGTCGTAAGCGGTGGTAAAGATGACGGGCGTTTTCACATCGACCTGCCCGAAGATGCTGAAACAGTTCCCGTCTGCGAGGTGGATGTCCATGAACACCAGGTCGGCTTTGTTAAGCGACAGCCATTCGACGGATTCCCGGACTGTGGTTAACATTGCCAGGACTTCAATATCCCGGTCAAGCTGTTTCAGCTGGTATGCAAGGTATTCAGCCGCGGGTTTTTCATCTTCGATTATCAGGACTCTAGTCATTGTATATTAACCACAAAGGTGCGCAAAGGGTTTCACAAAGGAACACAAAGTATTTTTAGGATTCAATAACCAACAGGGGCAAGCCTGCAAAATATTCGTCATTTTTTATGGCAAAGACCGGTTCTTTATCAGAAAGATAGCGGTATCTTTCCTTGAGATTTGCCAGGCCTATCCCCATCGATTCCAGCTTTTCTTCCCTTGGCTGATAATTGTTTTTAACAAAAAGATAATCGTTCTCATCATAAATTGTGATCTGCAAGGGGTGGAGCTCTGAAATCTCATTATGCTTTATCGCATTTTCAACCAGGATTTGTAAAGATAAAACCGGGATATACCGGTTCAGAATTTCCCCCGAAATATTTACCGAATACTTAAGGTTATCCCCATGGCGTTTCTGGTGCAGTGAAATAAAGGCATGGATAAAATCGAGCTCCTTTTTCACTTCAACCACAGTTTCATCACCGACATCAAAAATATAACGGTAAATCCTTGAGAAATCGTTGATAAATTCCCGGGCTTTGTCCGGCGACTGGACGACCAGTGACGACAGGACGTTCATGCTGTTGAAGAGAAAGTGCGGATTGACCTGGTTTTTCAGCACTGCAAACCGGGTTTCGATATTTTCCCTCCTAAGCTTTTCCGAATGCAGCAGTGAATCCTTCCACATCAGGTAAATGCTATTTCCTTCAATGATCCCAAGGGCGATCAGGTTTACGATGACAGCCACGGTGATGTTGCCGAAGTATGCTTCGGACATGTTACCTTCGGCCATTTGCGGGAATATCTTACTCAGGATAAATGTCAATGTGCTTATAATCAAGGCGGCGCTTACCGATGTAATGAGGGTTTCCAGCACCAGCCTCAGGTTGATCTTTCCGGCATCATTCTGCCAGGGAAGGACTTTGTCGAAATACCTCCCGAGCAGGACCATATTGACATAAGTAATTAAAAGGGAAACCACCAGGCTGAATACGGCGCCGCTTATGAAGAAATAGTATGGCTGAACTTCCCCGATAAACACGCTTCTAAGCTGGAAATAACCCGGAATACCGAGTGCTGCCATGGCGATAAAGATCCAGACTTTCCTGTCGAATTTTTTCATAAGCTGTTGAAGTGCGCAAATCTTTAATAAAGTTACTAAAAGATGACCCTGTACTGCATCATAGGGAAAACACCGAGCTGGTACATGAATTCCTCTTTGCCTGATTCCGGGTCGAACTGCATATAGATCGGGTTTTTGTGATTGGTGATATTCTGTACATCGAGGGCGACTTCCTGGGATATTTTCCTGGAATCCATCCTGTAGGCAACCCTCAGGTCCAGGCGGAAATAATCCTTGAACTGCTTTGAAAAGGCAAGATCTTCATCATAAACCGTGTAACCGGCTTCCGCAGATCTTTCCATATCTACAGGGGTATAGCGGATACCACCGGCGGCGGTAAGCTTTCCATCGACCACCAGCCAGGACTTTATTTTAGCCTCGGGATTTTTGCCATTCAGCCTGAATTCTTTCCCGCCGAGCACATTGAATACATACCGGCTGTCGAAAGCCGTCGACCGGAGGATGCCGTCACTGCCCTTATATTTCGAATCAAAAACCGATGCCGTTACAAGGAAATAATAGCCTTTGCTGAGGAACTTCTCAAGTGTTACTTCAAGGCCGTAATTCCTTCCGGTGCCGGAATTTTCAAGGGTGTCATAGGGAAAGGCCTGGCTGGAGCTGTTGTTCAGAAGGGAAAAGTTAGACGATACGGTTTCCACGGGCACTTCGAAAAGGTACTGGTAGTACGCTTCCGTTTTCAGCCTGAAATTTTCTGAGAAATTCAGGTCGTAGCCGGCGATGAAATGATGCGAACGGGTAAAGCCGATATTCCGGTTGAGCTCTTCGAATTCCCCCGCGGAAATTTCATAACGTTTAAAGTAGACATAGGGCTGCTGAGTCAGGCTGTGGAGGCCATAGCCAAGGTTCAGCGACTGGCGGGGCTTAAAAGTCCAGCGGATCGCGGCCCTTGGCTCAATGGAATAGCTGCTGTTAAGTGCCAGCGACTGGAAATGCAGGCCGGTATTCAATTCAAGCTCATCGGTAAAGCGGTGCTGCCATTCACCGTAAAATTCATAAAGAACAGTATGCCCACGGCTTTCATAGGTTGTCTTGAATTCATCTTCTTCAAAATAATAGGAACTGTCGACCAGGTCAAAGCCTGTCCTGTCGATGATAAAGCCGAGCCTGGCAAAGTTTTTAACATTAAACTTCTTATTGAAGCTGCCGGCAACGATAAAATCATATTTTTCATTGTTTCCGCGGCTGAGCGGGATAGTCTCCCGGGTTTCGCCGATTATGGTATCCACCTCGCTGCCGTTATAAACATAGGTCCCTGCCACGCTGATCTTTGCATACGTTGAAGGGTTGAGTTGCTGCGTATAACTCATTCCCGCTACGCCCATTTTCCCCCTGGCGTAAATATCCATATTTTTAGTATTGTAAAGATCGCCCCCGGCTTCGGATGAATCCAGCTTGCTGTTCTCAAATGAGATATGGTTGAGCCCGCCCAGTCCAAATACCTGGAGCCGGCCCGATTTTTTCACGGGGATATTTACATTGAAACTGAGGTCCTGGTAGTACGGGATGCTTGTACCGGTGCCGACTTCCAGTCCTAAAGCCGCCATGACACCCATTGTTGAATAGCGGTAATTAACCAGGTAGGAGGAATTATTTTTCCTGGAGATTGGCCCTTCGGCTCCGACTTCAAAGCCATTAAAGCCGACCTGGCCGAGGAATTCGTGCTTCTCATAATTGCCCGGCCTGTATTTCAGGTCGAAAACACCGGAAACCGCGTTGCCATACTGGCCGGGGAAAGCGCCGGTGAGGAAGTCGGAATTGGCGAGCACATTGTTGTTAAGCATATTCACAGGTCCACCGGTGGCGCCGAGCTGGCCGAAGTGGTTCGGGTTAGGGATAGGGATGCCTTCCAGTTGCCATAGCAGACCATCCGGCGAGTTGCCGCGGATCACGATGTCGTTGGTGGCATCGTTGTATGAGCTGACGCCGGCATAGTTTGCCGCCATCCTGGCCACATCGTTCCGTGCCCCGGCATATCGCTGGCTTTCTTCGATAGTAAAGGTCCTTGCACTGATCACCGCCATCTCGTTGATAGCCCCGGTCTTATCCCGGCTTGCCGAGATGACAACTTCATCTTTCATAAAAACCTTTTCATCGAGCTCGACATTTACAATAAGCTCCTTACCTGAAGTCAGGTTCAGGTTACTGATGGTTGACGGGATATACCCGACATAACTGATCTCAAGCGAGATCCGGCCTATGGGGATTTTTTCCAGTGAATAATAGCCGTTCTCATCGGAAGAAGTACCGACCAGCGGACTGGTACCAGGGATGACAATGCTGGCACCGGGCAGGGGCGAGTGCGATTGCTTGTCGGTCACCTGGCCACGGATTGACTTGGTATACTCAAAGTCCTGGGAAAAGTTTGCTGTTGCGTAACAAAAGAATAAAATTATCAATACGGTCTTTTTCATGGATTTTAATTTGAAAATAGACCGCAAAATTGCACTGTCTGAAAAAATAAGCCAAATAAAAGATGATGAATGTAAAAAACCGGGGGATGAGTGTAAAAAAAATGGCAAAAAAAAGGGGTGATGGAATATCCACCACCCCGGGAACATATGGAGAAGACTACCTGACCAAGGCCAGTTCGTCGAAGTCTTCATCGCGAACGACAATGACCAGGTATTTACTTTTACCCCAGAACTTTGCAGGGTCTGTGATAGTCAGCCATTCGACTTTTCCATCTTCACCTGTTGTAAACTGATAGGTAGAAGGGTCCTGGCCGGTGACAATTTCCCAGCGCTTTGCAAAAACCGGGATCTTACTTACATCACGGATGTCAATTGTCTGGAACAGACCGGCATCCGGCACCCCGGTGAGGGTAGTGACCCTGTTGATTCCGAGGAACCCGCCTTCTTTCTGTAACAGGTTCTGATCACGCAGGGATTTGTACGACCCTACCTTGTAATAGGCTGTGTTCAGGGTATTGTCTTTGTTGATCAGTTGCACCTGCTGATCATTGATGATAGTGTTTTTAGTTACCACTTCGTTACCGAGTTCATCGACCTTTGATGAGAGCTGATTCTTTACAATAATTGTATTATCAAGGTCATTCTGAATGGCCTGCTTTTCAGCTGCAAGCTGGTCGACCTGTTGCTGATAAGTGGTTACCCTTGCCTGGAGTTCCTTGACGGAACGCTCATAGCCGGAAATCCTCGAATCTTTTTTATCGATTTGATCGTTCAGGCTGGCAATCAGCTTGTTATTTTCATCAATCATGTATTTGATATAGTCGATCTCTTTCTGGATCCGCTCTTCCGGCAGCATATCTCCGGTTTCTTCAGGTCCCGTAAAACCACTTGTGATCATGCTTTCATGTTCCCTGATACTGGCAAGATTTGCTTCAATCTGGTCATAAACCATCATGATATGGGATTCCTGATTTTGCATTGCTTCCTCTGAAGCGGCAAGCAATTCTTTCTTATTCGTGTTTTCTACATAAAATGCAGTTCCCCCCGCCAGTGCAATCACCACCATCAATATGACAGCAAGGTTTGTCGGGATTGTCTTTTTATTTTTCCTGGTTTCCATAATGAATTTATTTAATGTTTGGAGGACAGGATGCGAATACCGCGCCAGCTTAAAACAACTGGCTAAAGCATCTGTAAATCAGAAGATTAAAAATTGTATAAAATTGAGATTTTATTTCAGAATGATAAAACGATTATCATTTTGAGAAAAAAGAGAGGTTTAGCGGTCTTTGATCATCCTGTAGATGGTAGCCTGGCTGATGCCTAATTTCCGGGACACTTCCGGGATGTTACGCTGGTATTTGTTCATGTAAAAATCCAGGATCTTCATTTCGTATTGTTTCATGGTCATTTCTTCGGCTACCAGGTCGCTGAGAATATCGGCATTGTTAAAGATGATATCAATTGCCCCCAGGGTGGGGCCTGATGACATGATCACCCCAAGTTCGGCCACCGATTTCAGCTCCCTGACATTACCCGGCCAGGAGTAGCCCATCAGGCGGTCGATAGCTTCCGGCGAAAGGCTTTTTAACGGGAGGCTGTTTTCTTTGCAAAAGCTCTCCATAAAATGCCGTGCGAGGAGGAGGATATCTTTTCCTCTTTCGCGCAACGGCGGCAATTCGATCGGCAGGCCATACAGCCTGTAGTAAAGGTCCTGCCTGAAGTTCCCGTTTTTGACCTCATTCTGGAAGTTGCGGTTACTGGCCACAATGATGCGGCAATCGAACTTTACCGGCTGGTTGCTGCCGACGCGGTTGATTTCCCTTTCCTGCAGCGCCCTGAGCAGCTTCGGCTGGAAACTCATATCAGTGTCGGTGATCTCATCCAGGAAAAGTGTTCCGCCGTCGGCTTCTTCGAACTTTCCTTTTCTCCTTGCCACCGCCCCGGTAAATGCGCCTTTTTCATGGCCGAAAAATTCACTTTCGAACAGCTCTGAAGGAATAGCGCTCATATTGACCGGTATGAAAGGCTTATCCTTCCTTGCAGAATTATAATGTATCGCTTTGGCAATGACCTCTTTTCCGGTCCCTGTTTCCCCTGTAATAGTAACGACAATGTTATTCTCAGCGGCTTTATGCATCATTTCCAGCACTTTCTCCATTGCAGGGCTGTTCCCGATGATGGCCTTTTCAAAACCATAGCGGGTCACCACTTCTTTTTCCAGCACCCTGATGCGCTTTTTCAGGCCTGCATTCTGCCTGATCTTCTGAATTGTGCTGTTCAGCCGCGCCTGGATCTGGTCATTTTTTACGAGGTAATCGAAAGCGCCTTCTTTCAGCAGGTCAACGGCAGTCTGGATATCTTCCTGCTCTGAAATGGCAATGACTTCGATGGATTCGTCCCTTTCTTTTATCCTTTTCAGCAACTCATTACCTTTCATATCGGGGAGACGGAAATCGAGGGTGATAACATCGGGCGATTCGTGCAGGTTGTTCAGCAGGTCTTTCCCGTTGAAAAAGCTCCTGACCTCAAAATCGGGGTTCATGCTGAGATAATGGACCAGCAACCGGTTGTACCAGTCGTTATCTTCTACGATAAATATCCTGAAGTGATCTTTTTGCATTGGTTATGAAAATATCAGATTAAGCCAGGTTTCGATAAAATATCCTTCCTGATCATTTCAAATTCGTGTTTTGCCTGTTGTACCGTTTCAAATGCAAAATTACCGGTATTATTGGTTTTAAGCTCATTTTCAATTTGTTTTATGAGCTGGTAGAGTTTTTCCGCTTTCACATGGCGGCAGGGGGCGCTGATCTTATGGGCCAGTTCAGCGGCATTTTGCAGGTCATTTTGTTTCACCAGTCCTTCCATTTCGTCAAGGCCGGTAGCGGTACTTTCCAGGAACATTCTGACCATATCCTTAAAGAACGCTTCGTTTCCCTGGCAGCTTTCACGAAGAGGCTGCAGGTCATATTGCGGGACATCCCTGTTTTTCCGGACAAGACTGATGATCAGCTGCAACAGGTGATGTTCCTCAAAGGGTTTTAAAAGGCATTCATCAAAACCATTCTGCCTGAAGTCAGCCATGTCATCCTGGGTCATATCGGCACTTAAAGCAATGATAGGGATATGCAATCCTCTTTCATTGCTGATTTTCCTGATTTCCCTCGCTGCATCGGGGCCGTTCATCCCGGGCATGCGGATATCCATGAGGATGATTCCGGCATTGCCAGACTGCACGGCGGCAAGCGCCTCCTTCCCATTACCGGCTTCAACGATGGTACAGTTGAATTTGCCGAGGATGAGCTTTAGCAGGCTACGGTTATATACCTCATCATCCGCCACTAATACAACAAGCCCGTCCAGCAGCTCGCTGCCAGGGATACCGGAGCCGGTAACATTTTGAGATGGGCTGTTTGCGGGAACATAGGGGATTTCGACGCGGAACGTTGATCCTTTGCCTGTAGTGCTTTCCACATTAATCGTTCCGCCGAGCAATTCGGCAAGCTTAGCAGTAATGGCCAGGCCCAGGCCCGTTCCGCTGCTCTTCTGTTCTACCCGGCTGGTCCCCTGTTCAAACTCACCAAAGATCCGGCCGGTTTCATCCGCAGGTATCCCAATCCCGGTGTCAGCGACTTCAAAGACGATCAGTTTCTTCCCGCCGGTGTCGTTGCCCGGAAATGCCCTGATAGTAACCGATCCTTTGTCGGTAAATTTAACGGCATTGCCCACGAGGTTGAACAGGATCTGCCGGAGCCGGACGGGGTCAGAGATCAGCGTTGCAGGAAGGGAATCCGAAGTTTCAATAAGCAGTTGCAGGTTTTTTTCAGAAGCGGCACGGGAAAAAAGGAGCTGCATATCCCTGACCAGCTCTGCCGGGCTGAATTCGGTTTCGAGCATTTCCAGCTTGCTGGCCTGCAGCTTCGACAGGTCGAGGAGGTTATTCAGCAATTGCAGGAGGTGGTCTGCGGATTTTTTTACGATAGAAATATGATCCTGTTGTTCCGGGTTTAAGGGTGATTGCATCACCTGGCCGAGGTAACCGGAGATGATATTCATCGGGGTCCGGATCTCGTGGCTCATATTGGCCAGGAACCGTTCTTTGGCCAGGGCAAGGGCTTCAGCGTCCTGCCTGGCTTGTTTCATGATGCGCCGGTATTCGTTATTTTTTTTAATATAGATGAAGATGATGGTGCCGGCCAGCAGCAGGAGCAGGAGAGAAGCCGCTCCGAACGACAGCATGATCAGCTTGACTTCCGACGCCTCTTTTTCGGCAGTACGCGTGTTTTCTTTCAACCTGGCCGTTTCCCTGCTTTCCAGTTCAGCCATCAGTATCCTTATCTTTTCCATGATAACCCTGTCCTGGCGAAAAAGGTCCAGTTCCAGCTCCCTGCGGACCTTATCGACTGCCATGGCCTTAAGCTGGGCTTTCCGCACTTCCTCTCCAAGTTCTTCAACCGTTACCATTTCCACTTCGGTTTGTTCCGGAGTTTGTGTTATAACAGGTTCTGCAGGAATAAGTGTATCCGTGGTTTGTTCTTCTGCCGTTTTCTTTTTCCCGAATAGCCTTGAAAAGAAATTTTCCTTCTTAGCCGGCTCTTGTTCTGCAATTGTGTCGGTAATTTCATCAAGCTGTAGCTCATCCTGAATCTCCGGATCCGGTTCCGGCGGCTTTTCGGGGGTAATATTCTTCATCACCTCATCCATGGCCTTTTTTACCAGCAATTCATCCTGGTTGACAAGCAGGCGGTCAAGGACGGTGAATTTTGCCTCTACGAGTAAATCCAGCGTATCGATGAAAGGGAAGATCACCTGGTCTTTTTTTACCCGCTGCATCAGCTCATCCATTTTTTCACCCGTTATTTCCGCAATTTCATAAAAGCGGGTCATATCTTCCTCATCCCTGGTCAGCGTATAGGTTTTCACGTTATTTTCAGCCTGGATGAGGTTGCTGTAGATCTCTTTTACCAGTTCCAGCCGGCGGTCAGGACGGATGCTGTTGTTGACCGAAAAGATAATATTATTGAGCCTGACAAAAGAAAGCACACCGGTCACGATAACGAGGATGAAAGCCAGCAGCAGCGAAAGGGTCATGAGGCTTTCGAACCTGTATTTTTTTACCGTTGTTTTTTCGTTCTTCATGAAGCAAAATTGTCGATCGCAGCGGGTGGCAATACTAAAGTACAGCTTTCGGTATTAATAATAACGATTGAAGTGATGAAAGTGTTGTGAGGTTTTGAGGTTTTGGGGTGGTGGAGTGGTGGAGTGGTGGAGTGGTGAGGTTTTGGCTGAAAAGCCTTTTTATTGCCACAAAAGCACTAAAGCACCAAATAACACTAAGGTTATTGGCTTAATAATCAGTTTTTTGTGATATTTTGTGATTTTGTGATTTCGTGGCTTAACGGCAAGGAGGAAAAGCTTGCGGCTTCACAACCTCACAACCTCACAACCCCAAAACTCCACCACTTCACCACCCCACCACTTCACCACCC
>CAYJNJ010000040.1:0-35536 GCA_964371595.1 uncultured Bacteroidales bacterium
ACTATTACTGTCCCTGAAATATTTTTTTCCAGTGATTCAGGAGGATACACAAGGTTATCCCTGATGAACTTATCAAGTGCAGGCTCACCACCTTTAAATTCAGGAGGTACCTCAACAGTGTAAAAATAATTATCGGCCTCAAATTCCGCTGATACATCTTCTAATACCATTGAGCAATCAACCGTTGTCTTAATTCCTTTTTGGAATGAAACGCCACCTACAGCACTGCCCACAGCATAATTGCTTACACCCTGCGGTAATGGCAAAGGCTGCATGATTGAAGTAAATTCACCAGTGTTGTTCCTGATTTCAGAATCGATAGCAATGAAGGATGTCAGCCTTGTCAGCAGATTATACTCCAGGCCAAGCGCCAGCAAGCGGGCATCAGATTCCTGGTCCCCAAAGCCTGAATTTGCGTAATCATCCAGGTACCTTATCTTTTCCCTGGCCCAGAGATAGCGTAACCCCTGGTTAAAATCGCCAGGTTGAGTTGATACTAAATCAATTTTATTTTCTATATCTGACGTGCCATCGTTTCCCGTAATCACAATACTCCCTTGTGGGTGCCCCCTGTATTTGCCAAAAATAAGGACAGGTTTTTCCGAAAAAAGATCAGGATATGATTCCTGGGCGAGGTCATATACTTCAAAACCATTGAATTTCACTGCAATATCAGTCATGACAGGCTGTGTGATGTACTTTCTGAACTTAGCAGCAATAGAAGGGGCCTCCTCCGGTTTGTTGATGATAAATGGCTCCCCCTGGCCAGCGTGTGCAAGCCCTTCGATAAGAAACCTGTTCACAGATGTGCCTATACCGAAGGTGAAGAAATTGGCTTTTCCCAGGTTCTTCCTTACAAGATCAAAGGCTTCTTTTTCAATGGTAACATAGCCATCAGTAGCGATTACAAAAGTGCGTGAAAAATTTTCGGGCTTTGGAAGGCTGAGCGCTTTATTAAGCGCCGGTAGCAGCTCAGTTCCGCCGCCGCCATTTTCTCTATCTATAAATCTAATGGCAGTGCTGATATTTTCTTTAGAAGCCATAAGAGACCTGGGAGCAAGGATATTAGATCCCCCGGCAAAGAGGATCACATTAAAGCAGTCGGCAGGCCTGAGACTGCTTATCAGGTCTTTTAACAGATTTTTAGATATATCAAGAGGATACCCGTACATCGAGCCCGAAACATCGACAATGAAAACATACTCCCGGGGTGGGATCATTTCGGGAGCAACACGATCAGGAGGCTGGACCATGGCAAGGAAGAAATTCTCTTTTTCGCCCTGGTAAAACAACATGCCGCTTTCGATTTTCTGCCCGGAAAGGCGGTATTTCAGGATAAAATCACGGTTCCCGCCAAAGGTTTCAGATGGAGAAAGAGTGACATCAGCCTTGCCCTGGCCACTGAATTTAATCTCCGCCTGGTGGGAAGGGCATGTAATCTCTTTCAAAGGGATACCGGTTGAAATGCTGACTTTGATATCAAATTCGTAAAGCGGAGCGATCCCTTCGCTGGTATATGGATTACTGTTCCAGCTTTCACCGCTATAGGCCAGCTCATCCTGGTTCCCGCTGTATCTCGGCCCGACCACGGTAGGATAAACGAATTCATAGATCCTGTCAACAGGCTGGAGGATCTCGGTATATTTAAGCTGGATGTTGATTTCATCACCAGGCATAATGTTGGCGACATTCATCGTAAAGACATTAGGGCGCTCCTGCTCGAGGAGTGAGGCGCTTTGACCGTTATCCCTTGCTTTTTCATAATCCTGACGCGCCTTTGTGCTTTCTTCGATCCTGGCTACGATCACTCTTTTCCCGATTGTCATCACCATTGAATAAACAGCGGCACGGGTTGAAGCCGGAAACACATAAATGGCTTCGATTGGATCCCGGCCTGCATTCTTATAAACCTGCGATACCGTCACATCGGCAATCACACCGGCTATATTTACATCAGCCGATGTTGATTTTAGTGGAAGAAGATTTGCTTCGCCTTCATCCGAAAGGATGTAAAAATAAGGCGAGCCGGTTTTGTCCTGGCCCTCTTCAACCTGGGCTATAATTGAAGGTAGAACGAAGAGAAAGCAGAGCAACGTTAATATTGAACGAATCGTTTTCATCTTATTAAGTTTTAAATTATTCTAATCTGAACCTGACGGGCAATACAAAGTTTACCCTTACCGGCATCCCTCTTTGTTTTCCCGGACTCCAGGCCGGCATTTCCGAAACCACCCTGGCGGTTTCATCGGAAAGTGACTGATCGGGAGACCTGACCGCCCCAACAACGGAGAGGCTGCCATCTTTTTCAACCACGAAGTTCATGTAAACAATACCCTGGATATTAGCCTCCCTTGCCATTGGAGGATATTTAATGTTTTCGCCAAGATATTTATACATTGCAGCCTCACCCCCGGGGAATTCGGGCAGAGTTTCTAATGAGACTATTTGATAAATTGAATCTTCCGCTGAATTGGAAATTTCTTCCGGGAGCGGCATAATATCAGGGTTCTGCCAACCTTCATTAAAGCCTGCATCAATAGGAGGAAGGTCATCAATCACATCTACCGTATTTTCCACAATATTTATTGTGTAGACAGGTTTGACGGCTGGTGGTGGGGGAGGTAATTTCCGCTGGTCAGTGTTGATTGGCAGCAGTTCTTCTATCTCTGACCAGTCAGTAACAGGTTTTTCATAGATTAACCTGTCATAAGTGCGCCATTCAAAGGCCAGGAGACAAAGCGAAAGGGCAACAATGAACCCGGTCTGCAGGAAAATCACTTTTTTGCTCTCCAGGTCCGCACGGTTTGATTTTTTGCTTTCCATTTTAATTAGTTTTAGGGGTTATCTTTACTGTTGGATGCATGGAATTGAAATTTTCCATAAAAAGGCGGGTAATTTTTCTAAAGCACCTGGTTTTAAGCAGTATTCAATACTTTGATGGTACAGTATTTGTTTTGATTTCAATATAAATCAACCTTCGGATGCTTTTCAGTTTCAGGCGCAAACAGGATAAAACCGGGCTTCATCTTCTGGCAGATCATGAGCTTATCCTGAAATACCGCCTTGAATCAGATCCGGAAGTCATCTCCGAGCTTTTTACAAGGTATACCCACCTCGTTTTCGGTGTATGCCTTAAATACCTGGATGATAGGGATGATGCCAAAGATGCGGTAATGGAAATATTTGAAGGATTGATGGAAGATATACCGGCATATGAAATCCTGAATTTTAAAAGCTGGCTCCATTCTGTGACCCGGAACCATTGCCTGATGAAACTCCGGAAAAACAAGGTCATGCATCTTGAGTCTGAAGAGATCATCAAAAAAAGTGATGATAATTTTATGGAAAGCCCCGGGGATCTGCATCAAGATATTGACCTTGAAGAATACACACTCAGGGAGCTGGAAACAGCCCTGGGATTTTTAAAAGAACCGCAGAGGGTGTGTATAGAGTTAGTATATTTAAAAGAGAAATCTTATGTGGAGGTTAGTGAAATGACGGGTTATTCGATGAATGAAGTGAAGAGCCACGTTCAGAACGGGAAACGCAACCTCAGGATCAGACTGGAATCAAAAAATGTCGGGAAAAACTAACATAACGGGCTTATTTGACGTGTCGGGCAACCTGACGATCCGTGCAATGGAGAAGTATTTGCACGGTGAATTAAGCATGGCTGAAGGGGAGATTATCCAAAAGCACCTGGACGGATCACCCTTCGACCGGGAAGCGCTGGAAGGATTCCGGAAGCATGGTTCAGCACAGGTTGACAGCGAGATAAAAAGTTTGCAGGCAGAAGTAAGGCAAATGGCTGAAAAAATGCCGAAGTCAGGTCTTGACAGGTCATTAAAGCGGACATACTGGTATGCCGCGGCATCAATTGTTGTTCTCCTTGGTGTCACTGCATTCATCATTTTCATGGTCAGGGGACCTGTAACTCAAACCCAATTAGCCGTTATTCAGCCTGATACTACAGTGGTTATGGCCGAAGAACCCATCCAGGAGGACCAGGAACAGGCAATTTTAGAAAATGAGGCCATCCCTGTATCACCCCGGGTTTCCAAGATTATCATTGTAGATGATGAACTTCAGATTGAACCCGATTTGTCAGAAACAATCAATGAGCCCGCGCAGCTTCCAGCCGAAGAAATAACTATTGAAGAAGAGTTGCCGGTTCTTATGCAGGATGCTGATGATAAGGAGGTTGCAGAATATGATGTGGTTATTGAAGATTATATTGGAGGGATACAAGTTAAGGATGCCTCTGCAAGCAATATGGAGATAGCTGCCCAAAGCCAGAAAGGTAATTCAGGTCAAAATGAACAAAGAGCAAAGATGGCCATGGATAGCAATGTTGAACAGGAAGAAGATCAGATATTCATGGTGGTCGAGCAGATGCCGGAATTTCCGGGTGGGGAGGAAGCTTTATACAAATATCTTGCGGGAAACATAACCTACCCTCAAATGGCAAAGGAAAGCGGCATCCAGGGCCGGGTTTATGTAACTTTTATTGTTGAGCAAGATGGCTCTATCAGTGATGTCCGTGTCCTGAGGGGAATCGGCGGCGGTTGTGATGAAGAATCCATCAGGGTGGTAAAAGCAATGCCAAAATGGAAACCAGGCAAACAACGCGGTAAACCGGTCAGGGTCCAATATAATCTTCCTGTGAAATTCAGCCTTGAATAATTCCGACTGAAATACCTGCAATTACCTGATACTGATCTCATAGGGCAGCCTTGCCTGGACGCCCTGGTATTGCTTGATTTGTTTGAGGTACTGATAATAAGAATAATATTCCCCAAGCTCTTTTTCTATCCTTCCGGAGCTTACATTCCCGGTCAGTTCATCCATGATCTGCTGGATAGGGTCTTTCTGTGCAGGAAGCGAGATCAGGTTATATTCCGTAACTGAAGCCAGTCCGGCGGCAGCATCAATAGCATCCTGCAACCCGCCTAATTCATCGATAAGGCCATTGGCAAGGGCATCCGTTCCGCTCCAGATACGTCCCTGGCCAACAGAGTCAACCTGGCTCTTTTCCATTTTCCGCCCGGCAGAAACGAGGGTGAGAAAATCACCGTAGATCTTATCGACATGTCGCTCGAGAAGAGCAGTCTCGTAAGGACTCAACGGCCTGTTGAGATTCGGGAAATCGGAATAGGTATTGGTGTTCACGGTTTCAAAAGTGATACCCAGTTTATCATTGAAAAAGGCCTGCATATTCGGTATCAGTCCAAATACCCCGATAGAGCCGGTCAAAGTCGTCGGATCGGCGAAGATCCTGCTGGATGAAGCCGAAATCCAGTAGCCGCCTGACGCGGCCACATCTCCCATTGAAACCACTACCGGTTTTTCCTGCACAGCCAGTACAACTTCCCTGCGGATAACTTCCGAAGCCTGGGCGCTGCCACCGGGGGAATTAACCCTGAGCACAATAGCTTTCACCTTGTCATTTTCCCTGGCCTGGCGGATAGCCTCCGATAATTTTTCAGAGCCAATGGTGCGGTCATCGCCTTTGCCATCGATAATGTTTCCAATAGCGTAAATGACGGCAATTTTATTGGCGGATACCTTTTCAGCTTTGACAGGCGGGACAAGCGTGTAATTTGACGCAGAAACTGTCTTGATCTTTTCTTTTGCGGTTAACCCAACGAGGGTTTTCAGTTCTGCGTTTATCTCGTCATTATAAAACAGGCCATCGACCATCTTTGCCGCCAATGCCCTGTCGGCATCAAGTGCGTCAAGGTTATCGGCAATTGTATTCAGTTGTTCTGTGCTGATATTCCTGCTGGCAGATATATCTGAAAGTGCCGTTGCCCAGACGTCAGACACCATTGCGTTTATTTGTTCCCGGTTGGGACCGCTCATTTTTTCTTCTGTAAAGATCTCAACAGCACTCTTATATTTTCCATGCCGGATCACCTGCATATCGATGTCAAGTTTTTCGAGGGTCCCTTTCAGGAAGAAAACCTGGGCTGAAAGACCTTTAAATTCGATGGCGCCTGTCGGATGCAGGTAGATTTTATCTGCCACGCTGCCAAGGTAGTAAGCCCCCTGGGAAAGTACTTCACCGTAGGCCACCACAAATTTTTCGCTGGTTTTAAAATCATCCAGGGCCTGCCTGATCTCCCTGATCGTGGAAATGCCTGCCTGGAGGAAGCTCAGATCAAGATAAATCCCTTTGATATTCGGATCCGTCTTTGCTTTATCAATATCCTTGAGGATGTCATCGAGGCCGGGATTCTGGTTCATATCGAGCCCTTCCGGTGAAAAAAATGCAAACGGGTCTTTAGGTGCCCTGTCATAAATTGGCTTATCCAGTTTCATCAAAAGCACCGTGTTCGGATCGATAGAAACTGATTTCTTTTCGGCAAAAGAGGCCAGCCCAGCAATAAGCCCCACCATTATAAAGAATAGCACGATGGAAATGAGGATGAACCCCAGCATTGAGGCCAGCATGAATTTAAAAAAGTCTTTCATAATATTTCTTTATTAAAGTATTTCAGATTTAATACGTTACCGTCAAACTCTGCAAAGGTATAGTTAGTTATCCAGTCCCCCAGGATAACCAGCCTGCTATCATTGTCCAATTCCACATTTACCGGGCGGTGCCGGTGGCCAAAGATGAAATAATCGGCATGTAGCCCGTTTTTTAACTGGCTGACCGCATATTTATATAACATTTCGTCTTCAATCCTGTTCAAATTTTCTTTTTTGCCTTCCTTGATCACATTGGCAAGGCGGCTTTTATGGCTGAAGTAAAGGCCCATTTTAGCCCCGATATCTGGGTGGAGCCAGCTGAAAAGAAACTGGTTGAACCTGCTGCTGAATACCTTTTTCAGGAATTTATAGCCATTATCCCCGGGGCCCAGGCCATCGCCATGGGCCAGGTAAAATGTTTTTCCTAGCATCTCACAGATTTCGGGTTTCCTGTGCAACTGGATCCCGATTTCTTTCTGAAGATATTCGAAAGCCCAGATGTCGTGATTCCCGGTGAACAGATGGACAGGGATGCCTTCATCGGTGATCTGGAGAAGTTTTCCCAACAGGCGGACATATCCCTTGGGAACCACGGTTTTATATTCGAACCAGAAATCGAAGACATCTCCCATGAGAAATATCCCGGATGCATCCTGGCGGGCCTGCTCGAGCCAGCTCACCAGCAATTTTTCCCGGACAAGGCTGCTTTCATAATCCGGGATGCCCAGGTGAAAGTCGGAGGCAAAGTAAATCTTCTGTCCTTTCTTATTTAATCCTGCTTCCAAGCCGAAATGTTTTAATTACAATATTAGTAAACTTATAGGATTAAGGGCAAAGAAGTTATTGAACCACCCTGTTTATTTCAGATGCCAGTTCGCCGAAATCACTGCCCCTGTATCGAATGACCATCTCCCTGTCGAGAACGATAAAATACGGGAACTTTTCAGGCATATTGAACAGGGTTTTTGCTGAAGAGTGGATATTCAGGTAATCTGTGACATTGATCCAATCCTGCAAGCCATCCGCCTTTATTGCATCTTCCCATACTTCTTTATAACTTTCCAGGCCGATGGCATAAACCGCCAGGTTTTTTTTACCCGTTTTATCGATGAGCTCACTCAGTATTTTATTCGATTTGCGGCTCTCCGGATCCCAGGAAGCCCAGAAATACAGGATGACCGGCCTTCCGGAGAGGGAATGGAGCTGGATGGTTTTCCCTGCGGGTGTCTGGAGACCAATATCAGGGACTTTGTTGCCACGGACAAGGCGCTTATCCGCCATATCCTGGATTTTCCGGTCTTCGCTGATCAACTGGATTTTTCGTTTATGTTCTGCAAGATGTTTGTTGGCAGGATACAAAACAGTGAGACAAGAATCGATTGCCAGGAAATACCTGAAATCATCCGCATCATTCAAAATCTTCTTTTCACCGAACCTCCGGTTGATGACCAGCAATGAAGCAAGTGAGGAGCAATGGTTTTCCAGGAATTGCAGGCTGTATTGCCTCTGCTTGCTGAAAATATCCTGGTAACGCGAATCAAGGTCCATCTGGATATTATGGAATGAGGAGGAGCGCTGGGCATCCTTATATGTTTTGCTCAGGGAATCCACTTTAGCCCGGTTGACTTCAAGGAACATTTCAAATTCACGGTATATTTCCGAATCCGGGGAGCCTTCAACAGTATAGTTCTTTTTCAGATTATTTCCGTCAGATGACACTTTCACGCGTTTTTCCCTGTCCAGTACCAGGGTGATGAAATTCCTGTTATCGACTTTAAGCAGGTAGAATCCTGCATCCGGCCTTGTAATTTTTAACGTAAAGCTCCCGTCTTCTTTTATTTTTACTGTATCCAGCGGAATGGCGCTATTGATGTCAAATTCGCTGATAGAGACCGATTTGCCTTTAAAAGCGGGAAACGACCCCTGGATGGTGGTCCTGGTCCCTTGCTTTCCGGAATTATCACAAGCAGTAATAAGGCTGAGCAATACGATAATAATAAATAGAGCGTTTATATTTTTGCCGCTGAATGTCATGTTTCGCCGGTTTATATTAATTTGGACAAAAATACGATCTAATTCAGAATATAGCCCAGTTATTCCTGTCAACCCTTGAAGAGACCATTATTCATAGCGATGTTGTTCCTTGTATCGACCGGGCTTTTTTCCCAGAGGTTTTTACTGGTTGAAAACCAGCATTCGTTTAAAAACCATAAGATTTACCCGGGTGATGAAATTAGTTTCAGGATCCCGGATGAAAAGGTGAAAATTCGAGACCTGGTGATAGACCTCAAAGATTCCTCCATTGTTTTTGACATGATGGGAGAGGTGCAATTGAAGGAGATCACGGCAATATACCTGGATAATTATTTAGTAAAGCTATTACAGCCCTTGACGCTCCTTGCCGGGTCATTATATTTCGGGATTGATTCATTCAACCGCCTTATAAACAATGACAGTCCCGTTATCCTTGCCGAGACATTCTATATTTCAGCCGGGATCGTAGCCTTCAGTTTCGCATTGACCCCACTGAGGCAAAGGAAACTCAATACCAGCGGGAAATGGCAGCTCCGGGTAATCGACCTGAATGATTATGGGGTCAATGGGAGTTAATTAACCTCAGCGAGCAAGGCTTTAATAAGCCTTGTCATTTCAGGTTCTACAAGGCTGGCGGCATCTATCACTTCTTTATGAGAGATTTCCACGATCTTACCTTCAACACCGAGATCTGAGATGACAGAGATGGCGAAAACGGGCAGCTTCATCTGGGCCGCTGCGATAGCTTCGGGGACTGTGGACATGCCGACCGCGTCAGCACCCAGGTAGCGGACATACCTGTATTCCGCAGGGGTCTCAAACGTAGGGCCGGTTACCCCGGCATAAACCCCTTTCCGGTAATTAATTCCAAGGCGCTTTGCGATATTTTCAGCTTTACCGAGTATTTCCGGATCGTAAGGTCTGTTCATATCCGGGAACCTTGGCCCGAATTCCTGGACATATTCCCCTCTCAGCGGATTTTCATTCATCAGGTTCATCATGTTGATATGGTCTTCCACGAACATCATATCACCGACAGAGAATCCGGGATTTAGCCCTCCACTGGCATTTGACAGCACGAGCCATTTAATGCCCAGGTACTTCATCACCCTGATCGGAAAAACAACTTCCTGGAGGGAATACCCTTCATAAAAATGGAACCGTCCACGCATTGCCACTACTACCTGTTTATTGAGTGTGCCAATGATCAATTCGCCGACATGGCCTTCCACTGTAGAAGACGGGAAATGGGGGATATTCTCATAAGGGATAACAGTCTTGTTTTCTATTTCTTCTGATAGACGGCCAAGCCCGGTGCCAAGCACTATCCCGGCAACAGGTTTAAGGGTAATTTTCGAATTAATAAAATCAACGGCTTCCGTTACTTTTTTGAACATAATCCAGGATCAGCTTATCAAACTTAATTTCATCACAATCATGGAACTTAATCCTGATCGGAACATAATAAAAAGGCAACTCATCCAGATAAGAAAGAAATACTTCCTGATCAAGTCGTGTGGCATCTTTTTCGGTCGTGAAGATAACTTTATCTTTTGAAATGATAGCCTTGTATTCGCGGTGAATTTTATCAAGATCTTCCGCAGTATACTGGTGATGATCATTAAAATCGATCACTATCAATTCATTACATAGACTTTTGAGGTATTCCTGGAAGGGATAAGAATTTGCTACACCTGCAACCATTACAATGTAGCTGTATTTTTTGTTGGCAGGTACCTGGTTCCGGCACAATTTAAAGGGCACTGGTTCTTCATAAGAGACATAAGAAAAAAACAGGCGCTGATGAGGAAGCGGATTAAGCTGTTTTATAAGGTTCCTTCTTGTGATAGGTGAAAATACCCTGGGGGTTTTGGTAACAATGATAATATCTGCACGTTTTGCACCTGAGCCCCGTTCCCTTAATAATCCTGATGGGAGCAGGTAATCATCTACGTACAAATGATGGTAATCAGTTAATATAATGGACATTCCGGGCTTAACGTACCTGTGCTGAAATGCATCATCAAGCAGAATGACTTCAGTTTCAGGTTTTTCAGCTAAAATTCCCGAAATCCCCCTTTTCCTGTTTCCATCTACTGCTACGACGATGTCTGCGAATTTCTTCACGTACTGCATTGGCTCATCACCAATATCTGTCTGGGAATGTTCAGCTGAAGCCAGTATAAAGCCTTTTGTTTTTCTTCTGTAACCACGACTGAGAATTGCTACTCTGTATTTATCACGTAAAATATCTGCAAGGTATTCTGTGTGTGGTGTTTTTCCGGTACCCCCAGCGCTAAGGTTGCCGACTGAAATCACCGGGATGTCAAAACTTCTGGAAGGCAATATTTTCCAATCGAACAAACGGTTTCTTAAACCAGTGATCAGGCCGTAAATGCAGGCGAAAGGAAATACTAATATCTTTACCAGTACCATCGCCTAAATATACAAATAAGTGACATTTGTTTCAATAAGATATGATTAAGAAAATATTATACTAATTTTATCTTTATACGTATTCTAGGTAAAAAGTAATAGTAATTTGAATTTTTTTATTTAACCGCAACCTGTCATACCACGAATAATGAAAATAAGGGATATCCTTGCAAGTCTTGAAAACCTTGCCCCACTGGCGTTACAGGAGGATTATGATAATGCGGGACTGTCTATTGGTTATGCAGATCGCGAATTAACATCCTGCCTGGTTTGTATTGATGTTACCGAGGCTGTTGTCGATGAGGCCATTGCTTTCAACTGTAACCTTATCATCAGCCATCACCCGGTAATCTTCAAAGGGTTAAAGCGGCTCACCGGCCAGACACTGACGGAAAGGCTTGTGGCTAAAGCTATCCGGGCCGATGTTGCCCTTTGCTCCATGCATACTAACCTTGATAATGTTTACGAAGGTGTGAACCGGAAAATTTGTGAGATGATCGGGCTGAGTGGGGTGGAGATTTTGAAAAAAAGCAGTGGTAATTTGCGTAAACTGGTCACATTCTGCCCTGTGGACCATGCAGGTAAGGTCAGGGAGGCCATTTTCAATTCCGGAGCAGGGAAAATCGGCAAATATGACCAATGCAGTTTCAACGCTGATGGCACAGGTTCTTTTCGTGCCGGCGACACAGCTGCTCCATTTGTTGGAAAAACCGGTGAGCTGCATTTTGAAAAAGAAGTCAGGATAGAAACGATTTTTCCTGCTTACCTTCAGGACAAAATTCTTAATGCCTTGCTGGATGCCCACCCTTATGAGGAGGTGGCTTATGATATTTATCCGCTTATGAATGAATTTGACAGGACCGGAGCAGGCATGACAGGTAGACTGGCTGAGCCAATGGATGAAGCGGGGTTTCTTTTAAGATTGAAGGAGATATTCAAGGTGGCGGTTATCCGTCATTCGCCGCTCAGGGGGAAATTAGTGGAAACCGTTGCAGTATGCGGAGGATCAGGCAGTTTCCTAATCCCGGACGCTATCAGTAATAAGGCAGATTTTTATATTACCGGCGATATGAAGTACCACCAGTTTTTTGATGCCGATGGGAAAATCGTCATTGCAGATGTGGGACATTATGAAAGTGAACAATTTACTTGCCTGATAATTGCAGATTATTTGAAGAAAAATTTTCCTAACTTTGCAGTCCGAATTTCGGAAACCCCGGTAAACCCGGTTAATTATTTTTAATTCAATGATTTATGGCCAAAGAAGAAACAACCAGGAAAAGCCCTGAACAATCGGAACAAGTATCAGACGAAGGTATTCAGCGGAAAATTGAAGATACGTTGATGGCGGTTTACCAGTTACAGCAGCACGATTCACAGATTGATAAAATACGTATGATACGTGGCGAGCTTCCACTTGAAGTGCAGGACCTGGAAGACGAGATAATCGGTTTAGAGACCAGGATTGAAAATTACCATACTGAGATAAAATCGCTGGAAAAGCTGGTCCAGGATAAGAAGCAGGCTATTAAGGACAGTGAGTCGCTCATCAAGAAATATGAAGATCAGAAGTTGAATGTCAGGAATAACAGGGAATATGATTCGCTTACCAAGGAGATCGAATTCCAGACCCTGGAAATGCAACTGGCAGAAAAGAGGATAAGGGAGTATACCGATGCGCTGAGCAGTAAAAAACTACAGATCGATGAATCCGAAGCTATATTAAATGAACGCAGGAGCGATCTTGAGATCAAGAAGAGTGAATTGAACGACATTGTTGAAGAAACGGAAATTGAAGAAAAGACCTTGGCGAAGCGTTCTGATGAGCTTCAAAGCCGTATTGAGGACCGCTTGCTTATTGCTTACCAGCGTATCCGCAAGAACGCCCGCAACGGCCTTGCCATTGTACAGATCGAGCGTGACGCCTGCGGTGGATGTTTTAACAAGATCCCTCCCCAGCACCAGCTGGATATCCGTATGCACAAGAAGATCATTGTTTGCGAATACTGTGGACGGATCCTTGTAGATTCCGATATCACCAGTATGGTAAAAAAGAATTAAGAACTACACGATTCTTCAAAAAGAAGGGCTCAAAAGGGCCCTTTTTTTATTTTGGGAAAAGTGTAACACCTATATAAATTTTGCGTCATAGATTTGTATATTTGTTAAAACCTTACAGATAATGGAACGTCAAGGACTTTTTCGCAGCCGCACCGACCGCGTTATTGCCGGAGTTGCCGGTGGTATTGCCCGCTCCCTTCATGCCGATCCTGCCATCATCAGGATTATTTTTGCAGTTCTGATCATTTTCGGCGGCGGAGGGCTGCTGCTCTACCTGATCCTGTGGATTGCAATTCCTGAAGAACCTTTTCAGTACTTCCAGGAAAATTCCGCCGCCCCGGAGGCCAATCCCGATGAAGGGGCCGGATCCCCCGAACCCGGCATTAACCCGGAACCCTATCCTCAAAGGAGGAACAGCGGCGCACTTATCGTCGGCTTAATCCTGATATCGATTGGTGCATTGTTTCTGATCGACAGATTGTTGCCTAACATCCATTTCCGTATCCACGATTTCTGGCCGGCCATCATTGTTGTTGCAGGCCTTGCCCTGATCTACAGCAGTTTTTCCGGAGCAAAAAAAGCATAAATTATGAAGGCTAAAAATATTATCTGGGGTCTTGTACTGGTCCTCATCGGGGTGTTGTTCATCCTGAAAAACATCGGCATTATTTCTTTCAGCTGGTACAGTATCTGGAAACTCTGGCCTTTGGTGCTGGTGCTGATCGGTGTTGCCATTCTGCCTATCAAGGATGTGATTAAAATAGTGCTTACGGTAATTGTACTTGTAGCAGCAGCCTTTTTCCTTGTCTCATGCCCCGGGCCTGACAACAGGGAGGACAGGGGGTTTTTCTTCCGGCACTCTGAAGATCCTTCATTTTCCGATGATCTAACAGAGATCGACCAAAGAATTTTTGAAGCCTTCGATACTACCATCACTGAAGCTTATATGAATTTTGACGCCGCTGCAGGGAATTTCAGGATCTACGAAACCACTTCCGACCTTTTTGAGTTCCAGCGCGACGGTAATTTCGGAAGATATAATTATTCTATCAAAGAGCTGGGCCCCAGGCGGGATATTAATATCGAACTCGAAGAAGGAAAAGTAATTACCGGGGATTTTAAAAATAAAGTGGCCATCAAACTGAACCCTGTGCCGGTATGGGAATTGAAAGTGGATGTCGGGGCAGCTAACATTGATCTGGACCTGTCGCAATTTAAGATCAGCGACCTGAAGATTGACGGTGGCGCATCATCAATTAACATAACCATAGGTAACCTGAGTCCGGAGTGTAAACTTAAGATCAATTCCGGCGCTTCCTCCATACATATCAGGATCCCCGAAGAATTCGCATGCGAAGTGAATACTAGCACAGTTCTGTCTTCCAAGGAGTTACCTGGATTTAATAAGGTTGGGGATGGCACTTACGTAACACCTGATTATTCTTCCCGGGAAAAAAATATTGTAATAGATGTGGATGCTGCTGTATCTTCATTAAATATTGAACGATATTAAAATTTTCTGCGGTCCGGGACGTTAAAGATTTTATTCCTGCCTGTCGGGAATATTAATAATTTTGCTGCTTTCGCAGAATAATCAACCCGGAATCAGATGAAACGCTTTTTACTCTCCTTACTATTTCTCACCAGCATCTTCTATTCTTTCAGCCAGACCGGAACAATCAAAGGGTTTGTATTTGATAAGAAATCAGGGGAGCCTATCATTTTCACCAATGTCTACCTTTACAAGACCACCTATGGGTCAGCCACTGATGTCAATGGCTATTTTATCATCACCAAAGTACCTGCCGGGGATTATACACTGATGGTTACCTACCTTGGCTACGATACGCTGCAGGTCCCTGTCAGCCTTCAGGCAGACGGTGTAATTTCAAAACAGTTATACATGGAAGGCTCTGCCATCAACCTTCAGACTATCAATATTTCAGCTGAATACCAGGAAGCGCGGACGGAGACAAAGACATCTGTTGTTAAAATCACGCCAAAAGATATAAACCAGATCCCCAGT
Source organism: uncultured Bacteroidales bacterium (assembly GCA_964371595.1). Classification (GTDB taxonomy): domain Bacteria; phylum Bacteroidota; class Bacteroidia; order Bacteroidales; family JAGOPY01; genus JAGOPY01. The sequence continues at coordinate 15,032 of CAYJNJ010000040.1, forward strand.
ATCGGGGGTCAGCCTGACCTGGCGCAGTACCTCCAGGTTATGCCCGGGGTTGTTTTTACCGGTGACCAGGGCGGGGAGTTATACATCAGGGGAGGTTCCCCGATCCAGAATAAAGTATTGCTGGATGGTGTAACTGTTTATAAAGCATTTCATTCGATAGGATTATTCAGTGTATTTGAAACGGATATTATCAGGAATGCCGATATCTATACGGGGGGATTCGGGGCTGAGTATGGCGGAAGGATCTCTTCGGTCATGGATATTACCACCAGGGACGGAAACCGGCAGCGGTTTGCAGGCAAGGTTGGCCTTAGTACTTTTGGCGCCAATCTCCTCCTGGAAGGGCCATTTAAAAAATTAAAAGAAGGCGGAGGCGCCAGTGTAGGCTTTATCCTCTCTGCCAAAGGGTCGTTTCTCGAACAGAGCTCAGAGATCTTTTATGATTATATTGATACTGCAGGCCTTCCCTTTAATTTTATCGACCTTTATGGCAAAATATCACTCCAGGCAAACAATGGGAGCAAAGTGAATTTTTACGGGTTCCACTACAGGGATAAAGTGAATGAGTACAAATCACTTTCCGATTTCAACTGGCAAAGCACAGGTATCGGAACAAATTTCCTGGTAATCCCGGGCAAATCGGACTTTATTATGGAAGGAAGGTTTGCTTTCTCAGACTATACGATTTCCCTGACAGAAGAGACCAGTCCTGAAAGGGTAAGCGGCATAACCGGATTTGATGTAGGACTCGACTTTACGTATTTTCTTGGCAAAGATGAATTGAAGTACGGGATTGAAATGATCGGCTCGGCAACAGATTACCATTTTGAGAATGCAGCGGGGATGACTATAGAGCAGGTCGAAAATACCACAGAAATGGGTGTGTTTTTCAAATATAAGCTTACGGCGGGGAAATTTCTTGTAGAGCCCAGTTTCAGGTTTCAGTATTATGCTTCACTTTCAACGGCTTCCCCCGAGCCAAGGTTAGCCTTAAAGTATAATGTCACTGACCATTTCAGATTGAAATTTGCAGGCGGGCTATATTCACAAAACCTTATCAGTGCTCGTTCCGACAGGGATGTGGTAAATTTATTCTATGCCATCATTGCGGGGCCTGATAACCTGCCTGAAACATTCGACGGGGAAACCAGGAAGCATGCCCTTCAAAAAGCCAGCCATCTCATCCTGGGTTCGGAATTTGATATCAGCAGTAAAGTATCAGTGAACCTGGAAGTATATTACAAGATATTCAACCAATTGACCAACCTCAACCGGAACAAGATCTATGATGAAGATAAAAATCCTGAGCAGCCTGCGTTGCTTAAGGAGGATTTCATCCTGGAAAAAGGAGATGCATACGGAATTGACCTCACCCTGAAATATGACCAGAACCAGTTCTATTTCTGGGCTGTTTATTCATATGCATTTGTAAATCGGTATTATGAAGATGTTGATACTGTGATGCAGCATTATTACCCGCATTTTGACCGCAGGCACAATGTCAACCTGGTTGGGACATACCGCTTTGGTTCACAATTGACATGGGAAGTGAGTGCCAGGTGGAATTTCGGTTCAGGGTTCCCGTTTACCCAAACGCAGGGCTATTATGAACAGATCCAGTTTGATGGGGGCATTTATTCCGATTATATCCATGAAAACGGTGAGCTGGGGATTGTTTATGCCGATCTGAATGAAGGCCGTCTTCCCACTTACCACAGGCTGGACCTGAATTTAAAGAAGCGATTTTACCTTTCCGAATATTCGAAAATTGATATAGACCTCAGCCTTGTGAATGTTTATAACAGGAATAATGTATTTTACCGTGACCGTATCTCAGGTGAGATCGTTTACCAGCTGCCGTTTATGCCAAGCCTGGGAGTAACCTGGGTTTTCTGATCATCTAAACATATACCCGAAATCATATGAATCACCGGCTATTCATTGGTGTTATGGCACCTGGTATCATCAGCCTGCTTACCAGCGCTTGCACGCAGCAAAACCAATCAAAGGAAATGAAAGAACCTATTGCAAAGATTGAGAAGAAGGAACTGACAATACATGGGGATTCCCGGATTGATAACTATTACTGGCTTAACCAGCGGGAAGACACTGAAGTCATTGCCTACCTGGAGGCTGAGAATGCCTATACCAGATCGATGATGGGCCATACGGATGCCTTGCAGGAAAAGCTTTTTAACGAGATGGTAGGAAGGATAAAGCAAACCGATGTTTCGGTTCCTGTCCTTGAGAATGGGTATTATTATTACAGCCGATATGAAGAAGGCAAGGAATATCCTGTTTATTGCAGAAAACAGGGCAGCCTGGAAGCGGCTGAAGAGGTTATGCTCAATGTGAACCAGATGGCTGAGGGATTTGCTTACTATGAAGTTGGAAGCATGCAGGTCAGCGAGGATAACAGGTTGCTTGCTTTTTCAGTGGATACGGTAAGCAGAAGGATTTATACCATCTATATAAAAGACTTAAAAACAGGCGAGTTGTTACCTGATAAAATCAGTAACACCGGTAGTAACCTGACCTGGGCAAACGATAATAACACACTTTTTTATGCTACCAAAGATGAATCCCTTAGAAGCGATAAAATCTGGAAGCACAAGCTGGGCGCGGCTGATGGGAATAATACCCTTGTTTTTAGCGAAGAGGATGCCACTTTCAGCACGTTTATTTATAAAAGCAAGACAAGAAAGTACCTGATCATTGGCTCTTCAAGTACTTTATCCGATGAATACAGTTTCCTGGAAGCTGATATGCCTGATGGGAAGTTTACCGTTTTTCAGCCCCGGCAGAGAGGTCTCGAATACAGTATTGCCCATTCCGGCGACCGTTTTTATATCCGGACAAACCATGAAGCGGTGAATTTCCGTTTGATGGAAGTGCCGCTTGATAAAACCGGGCTGGAAAACTGGAAAGAAGTAATCGCTCACCGTGATGAAGTTTTGCTTGAAGATTTTGATGTTTTCAATGGATTTCTTGCTATCCAGGAGCGGAAAGAAGGGATGAAAACCCTTAGGATTTATAACGGCAAAGGGCTTGATTTTATCTCAGTTTCGAGGAACCGGCATATACTGTGACCCTGGGTGATAATGCCGAATATAATTCTGAGACCGTCAGGTACAATTACACTTCACTTACCATCCCAATGAGTGTTTATGATTATCACATCAAAACGGGCGAAAGTGAGTTGAAGAAAAGGCAGGAAGTTGTAGGTGGATATAATCCTGAAGATTACGTTACGGAAAGGCATATGGCTGCCGCATCCGATGGTACATTAGTGCCAATATCACTGGTTTACCGAAAGAACATTAAGCGTGACGGAAAAGATCCTTTGCTGTTATACGGTTATGGTTCATATGGTTACAGCATGGATCCTTATTTCAGTTCCGTAAGGCTCAGCCTGCTTGACCGTGGATTTATCTATGCTATAGCCCATATCAGGGGAGGGGAGGAAATGGGAAGAAAATGGTATGATGATGGTAAATTGCTAAAGAAGAAAAATACTTTTACCGATTTCATTTCATGTGGCGAATACCTGGTCAGCAAAGGTTACACAAACCCGGGCCGGCTGTATGCCATGGGGGGCAGCGCCGGCGGCCTGCTGGTAGGTGCAGTGGTTAACATGCGGCCAGACCTGTTTAACGGTGTGATCGCCGCTGTTCCATTTGTCGATGTGGTCACTACGATGCTCGATGAGTCGATCCCGCTGACAACCGCTGAATACGATGAATGGGGCAATCCTAACGATTCGGTTTATTACAATTATATGCTGTCTTATTCTCCTTATGACAATGTAAAAGTGGCCAGTTACCCGGCATTGCTTGTGACAACAGGTCTGCATGATTCCCAGGTGCAATACTGGGAGCCGGCCAAATGGGTCGCAAAGCTAAGGGTTACAAAAACCGATACAAATCCGTTATACCTTTGGACGAATATGGATTACGGCCATGGGGGAGCCTCAGGGCGATTCCAGCGCTACCGTGAATCGGCACTGGAATATGCTTTCCTGCTTGATCTTGAGAAGATTCGGGAATAGTCCTGTTTACTTAACTTCCAGCTTAAATCCGGTTCCATGAACATTGGTAATGTAGATGGACGGATCGTCTTTCAGGTATTTCCTGAGCTTTGCAATAAATACATCCATGCTGCGCCCAATGAAGTAGTCGTCGTTACCCCAAACTGATTTGAGGGCGACATCACGTGGCAGCAACTGGTTACGGTTTTCATAAAGCAGTTTCAGCAGGGCATTTTCTTTTCGGGTAAGGACACGCTCCGAGTTATCCAGCTTAAGGATCATGTTTTTATGATCGAAAATATATTTTCCGATCTCATAAATTGGTTCCTCTTCCTTTGCAGTCCCATTAGCGGATTGTGCCATGCAGCGTTTGAGGATGGCCTGGATACGCAGGCTCAGTTCCTCCGTGCTGAATGGTTTCATGATATAATCGTCGCATCCCAGCCGGAAACCTTTAATCCTGTCCTCTTTAAGGGACTTTGCCGTCAGGAAAACGATCGGAATTGAATCGTCGAGCTTTTTAATTTCTTCGGCGAGGGTAAATCCATCCATGATCGGCATCATAATGTCGAGGATGCATAGATTGAAAGCACCGGTTTTAAAGGTCTGAAGGCCTTCCTTGCCGTTTCTGCACAAGGTGATGTCATAATTCATCATCTCCAGATAATCCTGCAGAACAAGGCTTAAGTTTGGATCATCTTCAACCAGCAGAATGTTTGGTTTGATCGGGGTCATTATCTTTAGATGATTTAGTAGTGAAAGGTAAATATACATCAAATCTGCTTCCCTTATTCAATTCACTTTTTAAAATTATATGGCCCCCATGTGCTTCCACGATCGTTTTCACATAATAAAGCCCGATTCCGAAGCCTTTTACATTGTAAATATTGCCTGTTGGGACCCTGTAAAGTTTATTAAATACCTGATGCTGGTTTTCAATGCTTATTCCCACTCCATTATCTTCTACCGATATGATAAGGCCGTCATCGGTACTCTGGGTACTGATACTGATAACAGGCTTTTCCCGTGAATATTTATTGGCATTATCCAGAAGGTTAGTGATAACACTTGTCATGTGTGATCTGTCTGCATCAATAACTGAACTGGTTGCAGACAAATGGGTTACAAGATTTCCTCCTCTTTCATGAACGGTCAGGCTGAATTTTTCAATGATTTCCCGGATCAGTTCATGAATGTCCACCGGTTTTCTCTTTAATTTAAAATTGCCCTTTTCAAGAAGGGAAACGCTCAGGATCTGTTCCACATGATTCTGTAGGCGGATATTTTCATCGAAAATGATACTGGCATAACGCCGGGTCTTGCCGGCATTTTCGAGTACATTTTTTTTCATGAGCATTTCGCTGGCAAGGGAAATGGTGGCTATCGGGGTTTTAAATTCATGTGTCATGTTATTGATAAAGTCAGTCTTCATGTCTGAAAGACGCTTTTGCCTGTTAAAAATATAAAGGGAAACAGGGAAACCAACGATTAGAATGATGGCAAAAATAACCGACACCAATACCCAGTTCACCAACTTTTTGAAGATCATTGTTTGCTGGCCGGGAAAATATGCGGCAAGGACATGAAATTCAGGGTCTTCAAAACCGACCAGGGGTATCTGGTGTGGGGAATTGAAAAGCTTATCGGTATTTTGGCCATATTTCCCGGTAATAATTTTCATTTCCCGTAAATCAATAATTGCATATTCATAATCAGGGCCGATCTGCATGCAGTTGAATTCTTCCTTAATTTTAAATTCGAGGAGGCTGGGGCTGATAGAATGGGTGTCAGGTTGTGACACTGCCTGGCTGTCTGATTTCCCGGAAAGATTTTTTTTCTCCTGGTGCATATTATAATTCAGCACCTGGTTGGCAACCCCTTTCAGGGCAATCCTTACGCTGTTGGAAAACTGCTGGTCGATAAGGCTATAAGCCTCCTTGACCCAGTAAACCTGGGTAGAGAAAATCCCAATCAGTGCGAGCGAATTGATCAGGACAATGAGGAGTAATATATTTTTTCTCATTGCCCCAAAAATATAATTGAAAAAGAGCTTTATTTTCATCTTAACATATCATTAACAGTAATTAACATCCGCTTAACACCAGCCCCATTCAAACGACCTTACTTTTGTTTTGGTAATAATTATTAAACTAATACATTCAAAAGTATGAAAAAACTCGTTTTATCTCTCGCAATTATCGGATTCGTAGCTTTTGGGGCCCTGGGCGTCCAACACCTTATTGCTGCATCTTCGCAAACAGAAATTGTCAACTTTGATAAAGATCCTAAGAAAGAAGATACCAAGAAAGCTGCTGATGTTAAAGCAGCTGACACTAAAGAAGTTAAGGCTGAAACCACGACTTCTTCCAGTTGTGAAAAATCTTGTGCCTCTTCCTGTTCCGATAAATCAGCCTCTGCAAAGTCATGTTGCGGTTCGGAAAAAGCTTGCTGCACTTCTTCAAGTCCAGATAAGAAGTAAAATTTTTCTTTAATTAATTTGGTTTTTGGCCTTCCATAGCAATATGGAGGGCTTTTTTTTTTGTAAGTATGATTAACTTCGCAGAAAGATACCTGCATGGCAACTTCTAAAGTAATTTACAACAGTGATTTACGTACTACAGCAATTCACCTCCAATCCGGTGTTACGGTTACAACCGATGCACCGCTTGATAACCAGGGCAAAGGCGAGTATTTCTCCCCTACAGACCTTGCGGCAACTTCCCTGGCAAGCTGTGGGCTGACAATAATCGGCATAGCCGCAAGGGCACATGGATTCAGTATAGATGGCACGGAAGCTACGATCACAAAAGTGATGTTTTCTAGCCCAAGAAGAATAGGTGAGGTGAAGATTGATTATCAATTTCCGGGGAACAATTATACCGATAAACAAAAGCAAATCATCGAAATTGCTGGAAGGACATGCCCAGTGGCCCTCAGCCTTCATCCTGACCTGGTGCAGACGATCAGTTTCAATTACGGGAAATGAAGATGGAAATTAAAAAATGGAAAATCGAAATTGCCCTAAGCCCTAAGCTCTAAGCCTTGTTTTTCGAATCAATAATTATCGTCACAGGGCCGTCGTTGACGAGCCCGATCTCCATCATCGCCCCGAATTCACCGGTTTTAACTTCTTTGCCAAGATCAAGGGAAATTTGCTTTATGAATTGCTCATAAAGCGGAATTGCTGTTTCCGGCCTTGCCGCATGGATATAAGAAGGCCTGTTGCCCTTTTTAGTGCTTGAATGGAGCGTGAACTGGCTTACCACCATAATTTCACCGCCGGTTTCCTGTATTGAAAGGTTCATCACGCCTTCATAATCATTAAAAATCCTCAACCGGCAGATCTTTCCGCTGAGCCAGTCGATGTCTTCCTTGTTATCAGCTTCTTCTATGCCGATCAACACCAGCAACCCTTGGCCGATCCGGCCCTTTTCCGCGCCATCAATGGAAACAGCCGCTTTTGAAACTCTTTGAATTACAGCTCTCATAATGAAGTCAAATATCGGGAAAAATCAGTCGTTTCGGACATTTTAGTAGATTTGTGAAGAATTTTAAATGAAGTTCAATGGTCAGGCTAAGTGTCAATATCAATAAAATAGCTACGCTGCGCAACGCCAGGGGAGGCAATGTCCCGGATGTAATTCAAGCTGCCCTTGATTGTGAGCGCTTCGGTGCCCAGGGCATAACGGTGCATCCCCGGCCCGATGAGCGCCATATCCGGTTCAAGGATGCCAGGGACCTGAAACCCTTGCTGAAAACCGAATTTAACATGGAAGGCAATCCCACGCCGGAATTCATCAGCCTGGTGCTCGAAATCGTACCTGCCCAGGTGACGCTTGTTCCCGATAACCCCGGCCAGCTTACGTCCGATCATGGCTGGGATACAGTGAAATATAAAGAGGAGCTGAAATCTATCATTGCCAGGTTCCATAAGGCCGGCATCAGGACGTCCATCTTCCTCGATCCGGAAATCGATTTAGTCGGGCATGCAAAGGAAACCGGCACCGACCGGATTGAGCTGTATACCGAAGGATATGCCCGCTTATACCCGGCTGAAAGGACAAATGCCATCCAGCCTTATATCCGGGCTGCCGAGGCTGCACAAAAGCTCGGGATCGGTCTTAATGCCGGCCATGACCTGAGCCTTGAAAACCTGGAATTTTTTGCGAAAAACATCCCGGGCCTCATGGAAGTTTCCATTGGCCATGCCCTGATCAGCGACGCCCTTTATTTCGGCCTGGAAAACACCATCCAGCTCTACCTTCGCCAGCTTAAATAACTTATTACAGTAACCGGAATTATGGAGCTCTTTTATCGGGAATATGGCCAGGGACAGCCCATTGTCATCCTTCATGGCTTACTGGGGATCTCCGATAACTGGGTTGGTTTTTCACGAAAACTTGCCGATGACGGTTACCGGGTACTAATCCCCGACCAGAGGAACCATGGCCAATCGCCTCATCATCCGGTATTGAATTATTATGCCCTGACTGATGACCTGTCTGAATTTATCGAGCATCATCATTTGGAAAGGCCTGTCATCCTTGGCCATTCGATGGGAGGAAAAGTAGCCATGAGGTACACCCTCGAAAACCCGGGGAAAGTGGAACGGCTGATCATAGTTGACACCAGCCTGAGGACATATTTCCGGTTCAATTACCACCTGAAGCTTATTGATGCGATGCTTTCCGTCGATTTTACGGCATCTGCCGGCCGGCATGAAGTGGAGGCGAAACTTGCAGAAAAAATTGACGATCCTCGCCTGGTTCAGTTTCTCATGAAAAACCTTTTCTGGAAAGAAAAAGGGAAGCTGGGCTGGCGGCCAGACCTGCAGGCGATCAGCTACCATGTCGATTCGATGTACGATGGCGTATTTTACTCTACGCGCTTTGAAAATCCCGCCTTGTTCATCAGGGGCGGGCAATCTGATTATATACTTGCAGAAGATATCCCGGCTATCATCCTCAATTTCCCAAATGCCGTGATCAGGACCATTGAAAAAGGCTCACATTGGGTGCATGCCGATGAGCCTGAGGAGTTTTACCGGATTCTGAAAGAATTCCTGTTATCCTGAATAGTTTTATCCCGCCAGCTTCTCCGCCTGTTTCTTATAAATCCTTGTTGAAACAAGGATACTGAGTTCATACAGCCCCATCAGCGGTATGGTTACCAATATCTGGCTGAAAATATCCGGTGGGGTAATGATTGCAGCAATAGTAAGAAGGATTACAAGTACATATTTGCGGTTCTTTTTCATAAAGGCTGGTGAGATGATCCCGACCTTGGTAAGGAAAAAGACGACTATTGGTAATTCAAAAACCAGGCCTGTGGCCAAAGACAGTGATACAACCGTTCCGATATACGAATTCAGGGTAATTGTATTACTGACCGACTCGCTTACCTGATAGGAAGAAAAAAAGTTAACAGTAAGCGGGACAATAAGATAATAGCTAAAGAGCATACCGATAATAAACAGCACAGTGCTATATAACACCACGCCTTTGGAGTATTTCTTTTCTTTTGGCAGCAAAGCCGGCCTGACAAAACTCCAGATTTCCCAGAGTACATAAGGGAACGCTACTACCAGTGCGGTCATCATAGAAACATAGAGATGGACCATGAATTGTCCGGACATCTGGATGTTGATGATCTCTAAAGGTTCGGTGCCGATACAGAGCGCTTCGGTGCCGATCCAGTGTCCAAGGGCACATAAACCTTTGTAGGTAATAAAATCAGGGTTTTTAGGTGCAAGGATGATGACGTCGAAAATGAATTTACGCATAACAAAAGCGGCAATTGCAAGCAGGAGTAATACAATTACCGCCCTGACGAGGTGCCAGCGCAATTCTTCCAGGTGTTCCCAGAAGCTCATCTCCTTTTCGGGAGCTTTTTCGCCTTTCTTATTTGAAATTGTTTCAGCCATTCAGGATAAGCTCAGGCAAAATTAATAAAAAGCAAGAGAGAAATCAGGTAAAGATGATATGGGCGCCTTCCCCGCCGGCTTTTTCGTAAAATTCCCCTACGGTGATGATGCCTTTAACATTCTCGTTGAGGTCGTCTTTCGTTACCTTGAACATATCGGCAGCCAGTTTGCAGGCATACAGGTTGCCGCCGCCGGCCACGAATAATTCGATAAACTCACTGACGGGAGGGACATCCAGTTTATCCATCTGGCTCTTCATCATGGAAGAAACCATGGCTTCCATTCCGGGGATAACGCCGAGCCATGTGGGCATCCGCATTCCACCCGGAAGCCGCATGGCAGGATTTGCTATCACGGCTGTGTGCAATTTATCCATCCTTTTTTTCATCACTGCCTCGAGACCAAAAAAGGTGAAAAACAAATTGGCCTCAATTCCTTCCATTACTGCTCCGTTTCCCATAACAAGGGCGGCATATATATCTTCAATAGTCCCTTTTGAACAAATAATCGAGACTTTTTTTACCGGGTTTGATTTATCAGTGCTCATGCTGTTTGTTTTTTTAGGTTAAACGCAACTTTCCGGCTTCGGTATACCGGCAATTTTAGTGGACTTCTTTAGCGGGGCACCGGGAAACATCTGGTAAAAATCTTTTACCTCGACAATCCCTGATTTGTTGATCCCGCGGATTGACAGGGCTTCGCCTCTGGTAAACCTCTCCCTGAGATAATTAAGGACTAAAAAGTGCTTTTCAGTTAGTTCAACACCTTCATCCTTTGCAATTGCCACTGCAATTTCCTTTGTCCACTGGGACGGATTGGTGAAGTACCCTTCGTCATTGACATCAACCGTGATGCCTGCGTACGTTTTCTGTGCCATAGATGTTCGTTTTTATATAGTTTAATAATTTGGAGGTCGTATCTCATTCATTTTTTTCAGGAAAGTGATCATAAAGCCGATGCCTTTTTTCATTTCCGGCTTACGGAATTCCATCATGGCCCTGAACAGTGAATATTCTTCAACATTTTCCATGTCCAGGTTTTTATATATCGCCAGGGCATTGTTGAAAGCTTTGAGCATATCGGGCTGTGTCAGGTTTTTAACCGTTTCAAGGATGAAAACGACATTATCCGATAAGGCTTTAACATCATCAGCCGAAAAATGGGTAACGATATTATCCAGCGACTTACTGAGTTCCCTGAAAAAGTCGATATAACCCTTTTGCTCCAGTTCATGCAGCTTATGGATCGTATCTAAGCCTACCTGGTGAATAATGGGACCGGCATCTTTCATGAAGTCGTTAATGCTTTCCAGCATTTCAAGGAATTCGTTGATGTTGTCAATGTTCCTTACCAGTTTGAGGCCGATCCCGGTCAAAGCTTCAGTATCTAATTCTACTCCGGCTTTGTCGAGCTGAATGACGGTATTTTTAAAAATATCTTTTCCTATTATCGAGAAATCGTCGGTAAGGTCCTGCAAAGATTGCCGCGTTTCGCGCTGCGCATATACTTCCTCGAGGATGAGGTCGAGCTTTTTGTTGATCGCATCGATTTGCGCCTGAATAATTTCTTCTGACATGGCTTGTGGTTTTTTATTATTCAAGTTTTTTGCCGGCCATTGTCATCCTTGTATCGATCGGCATTTCTTTGCCTTTCAGCAGGATATTCCAGTATATCCACCTGAAAATGAGCTTGCCGTAATGGTTCATCCGCGTCTCTTTCAACAGGCCGAAAGGCCCCAGGCCAGGGAATGGAAAATGCCCGGGCAATGGCTCTGTATCGTAATTGAAATCTATCAATGCCCCTTTTCCGAAACCGGTTTCGATATAACAGTTCGCATGCCCGTCGAAACTGGCGGTAAAGGGCCTTTTTTCAATGTAGCAAAGAAGGTTTTCATGAAGGATTTCCGCCTGGAAATGGACGACAGATCCTGCTTTTGATGTTGGGAAATTTCCAGCATCACCTATTACAAAAATATTTTCATGCTTCACAGATTGTAAAGTGTGCTTATCTGTCGGGACGAAAGCGAAATCATCACCAAGGCCGCTTCTTTCGATCATCGGATCGCCGGTATGGACAGGGATTGTGACCAGCAGGTCGAATGGAACTTCGGTGCCGGCATAATCAATGATCTTTTTATTTTCGTTGTCCACTTCTGCCAGGCTGAAATCGGTTACCAGGTTGATGTTCTTTTCTTCCAGCAGGTTGCCGAGCATCTTGGATGCCCTTGGCTTGGTAAATGCGCCCGAAAGAGGTGTCACATAGGTAATGTTTACTCTCTGCCTCATACCTCTTTCAACGAAAAAGGCATCTGCAAAAAATGAGAATTCAAGGGGTGCAACCGGGCATTTGATGGGCATTTCGGCAATATTGACCACAAGGTTTCCCCCTTCCCATGATTTGAAAAACTTCTGAAGGGCAAGGGCGCCTTTCGGAGTGTAAAAATCAAATACGTTTTTATACCAGAGATCCCCCTTAAGGCCCGGGGTTTCTTCAGGATTAACACGGGCACCGGTGGCAATGATCAGGATGTCATAATTCATTATTTCCCCATCTTCCATTAACACACGGTTTTGCCCCGGTTCTATCTTATCAATCTTATTCAGGATAAAATTGACCCCATAAGGGATGAAATTATTTTTTGGCTTGATGACATCCTTTTCCTGGTACATGCCAAACGGAATAAAAAGAAAACCAGGCTGGTAGTAATGGATTTTTTCCTGGTCGATGATCGTAATATCCCATTCATCCCTGGGTAATTCAGCACGCATTTTATTTGCCATAATAGTGCCGCCGGTACCGGCACCTAATATCAAAAGCTTTTTCATAATCGATTTTTAAGGGTCTCAAAATTAATGAAAAACCAAAGCCTTGATCAGGAAAAATGAAAATATCGAAAGAAATAAATGTGTGCAGGTAATAATACGGATTTTCTTTATCAGCAGCCGCCTTCAGCCTGTGTTTTCTTTTCCCGTTTAATTAGCTGGATGGGCTCACTGCTTACATTTACATTTGCAGCAGGCTGGCCGGCGCTCAGACTGTCAAGCACCGCCCAAAAATCAAACTTAGGTTCTTCAACCATGTATTCCGGGGTAGCCGGCAGGTCATAGAGGTCAAGGCTGCTTGTAGAATAATAATCAAATCCACCGGGCATGACCTTTATATTGTCAAAGCTCATTTGTTTCAGCAATACCCATGCGCTGTTGGCCTGGAGCTGGTCTTCCCCGTATAAAACAACAGTTACCGAATCTTCAGCCAGGTCATTTAGCAGCCCGAGGTTTTTATCTTCAAGGATTTTCTGAATCGGGATATTCCGGGCATTACCGATATGGGATTTCTGAAAATCCACAGGACTTCTTAAATCTATCAGGAAAAATGCCTTGTCACCTGATTCGGCAATCACGGCCACATCTTCAGGAAAGATAATATCCTGCCCTGACATAACCAGGGGGATACTTTCCTCAAGCGACCTGGTAAGGCGGAGCTCATTCCACTTAATTGTAAGAAGCCCTATAACCAGTATTATCACAACAAGGATTGAAGCAATGGTAAGGCGGTCGGTTCTGTTTAACTCTTTCATGGATCAGAATGTTGAATTCATTTAACAACCCCCTTCGGTTGCTGTTTTTTTAACTTTTTGCTGAAGCGGAATGGCTTCTGCCGGGACCTGGGGTGCTGCCTGCACCTCTCCTCCTGTAAAGAACTGCCTGACACCAAGCCTGAACTGGTAAAGTTCCAGGTCTGATGACGCGGTTGATTCCGGCGGGGCTGAAGTCATGAAGAAGTTATCAAACCAAAGGTTTATACCACCTTTCATAACATAAATATTCTCTAAACCAAGTCGTTTACCAAGGATCCAGGCCTGGTCGGAAATAATGCTCCCATTGGAAAAAAAGATGAAATCCATGCCTTCCTGTCTTAGTATTTCCTGCTGATCAGGATTTAGCAATTCGCCAAGAGGGATATTGATGGCTCCCGGCAAGGTGAAGCTGAGAAATTCTTCAAAACTCCTGACATCTACCAGGACCAGGGAAGGGTCTTTTTCAATCATTCTTTCTGCCACTTCATCAGGGGTAATAAATCTTGAAGAGCTGTTTATCTGCCTGAGCAGGTCTTCAGGACTTATTTCGTTATACGATTTCTTTGAAGGCAGGATTAGTAGAATAATCGCCAATCCCAGGAAAAGAAAAACCGGTAAAAGGTATTTTTTGGACATGATTCTAAGACTTAGTATTCGACCTTTTTAACTTTGCGCTGGATAAGTGTGGCGATAAAAAAGATTCCAAGGGCTGCGACCACCATCAGGAAAACAAAGAGGGTGTTTTTCATCCCAAGGCTTTCTGTTACGGTAATATTTCCAAAGAAACTTCCATTATAAATAGATTCCAGCCAGGGGAATACCCAGGTGAACACCAGGATGCCCAGCAGCAAGCCGATTGTATAAACTACCGCATCGATTTTCCCGATGGCCACGGCGCAAAAACTTGTCCCGGGGCAATAACCGCCCAGGGAAAAGCCCGCTCCCATGATGAGCCCGCCACCAAGGGCAGAAGCAAGATAAGTCGGATGGATATACAGTTGCCCGAAATTAATCCAGCCGAAATAATCCATAAAAAGAAGTCCAAGCATTGCTGTAATGGCTGCGGTGAAGAAGACGCGCAACACCACGAAATCATAGCCGAAGAAGGTACCCATTATCTTTCTTGATGATGAAAAACCTGAGGCCTCCAGCACGAATCCGAAGAGAATCCCGATTAATAAGGCAAAGACATTGTTCCAGTCTGCCGATATAATATCATTTGGAATCAGTGGTCCCATATTGTTTGAATTTAAATCCAGAGTTTTTTAAACATCCATGCAAAAAGGTATGCGGATCCGAAGATTGACATCATGGTGATAAATCCGCCGAGAGAAAGAACAGCCATCCCCGATAATGCTGCACCGCTTGTACAGCCCCGGGCAAGCTGGGAGCCAAATCCAAATAACATTCCTCCTAATAATGCTACAATAAGCCTTTTTTTGGTTGTTATTTTCGGTGAGTGCTCAACTTTTGGCTTTAGCCTGCCGTACAAAATCCCGGAAAGCAGGGCGCCGGCAAATACCCCGATGACTTCAAACACAAGCCAGTTATTCATCGGGTGTATATCATCGCTTATGAACTGCCTGATGTAATGGGATTTTTCCGCATAAGCCGGGGTGATGGTCTGCACGCTGGTAACCACTGTGCTTTTAGCCGCACCACTGGCCCCGAGCCCTCTCCCCGTGATATAGAAAGTCAGGATCAGGACAATACCCAGCAAAACCCCTCCAAAATAGGGATTCAGGTAGTGGTTGCTGAAGTCTTTTTTAACTTTTTCAGTCATGATTTTTGGCATTAATTTAATAAAGATAACGGGTGATTTGTCCCGCTTCCACCATAATGAACCTGAAAACAAGGCCGCCGAATAAGATCAGGGCTGCCGGGATGGCCACGGGTATCCTGTACCCGGCCAGCTCGAGAATTTCAAGCACTGCAGGGAATACCAGGCCGAGGATGATCACAAAGACCCAGAAAGAAACAGTGAACTGCCCTCCAAGGAACAGGTCGGCGGCTGCTATTTGCACAGATGACCCGGCAAGCATCCCCATAATCATGTGTGTAATGAAAAACAGCTCTATGGTAATCAGTAACAGGTCGATACGGCTCATCATCTTCCTTTCATGGTGATCTTTGGTCATCCACATGATCACGGCTGTACCGGTTGACAATCCGGAAACCAGGAACAGCGGGCCGAGTATGGAATTATTCCACAGAGGCCTTGCATTGAAGGCCGATAACAGGATGCCGGTATAAATACCTAGTATAACCGACAGTATTATAATTGCCCAGGCCATGACCTTCCGGTTATTAATCACCCAGGTTTCAAATACTTCGAGGAAATTGTATTTCCAGTTCCATTTTGGCATTGCTTCTTTCAGGTATGATGCCGCCCAAATCATGGAAAGGGGCGTGATAAACATCAGGACCCATGCACCCCATGACATGGGCGACTGAATCCTGATCGTTGTGTAAAGCTGCCAGAAAAACAACTGGTGCTTAAGATCGAGAAAGAGCATAAAAAGTCCCAGCACCAAAGCCCCCGGAACAAGAAAGGGTGCCCATTTGACGGTGGTTTTCATTTCTTTTTCTTTACCCATGATGGTGAACAGGGCGGCAAAAAACAATATGCCCGCAGCCAGGCCACCCAAATAAAGGTAGATCGGTATCTGCCAGTGCCAGATATTGAGGAACGGATCGATATTCGGGATATCGCGGCCGCTTATAAACAATTCTTCTTTCATACCAGGGGCTTTAGCAATAATCAAATAAGATAATAAATCTGGGGATTCGTTCCTGCTTCCGGAGCCAGCACCTTAAATTTTCTGTTTTTCAACGCATCGGAAACTTCACTGTTCGGGTCATCCAGGTCCCCGAAATACATGCATTTGGTCGGACAAACGGACACGCAGGCCGGTTTGCCTCCCTGGGAAACCCGGTGGTGGCAAAAGGTGCATTTATCAACATATCCGTCAGGATGGGAATACCGCGATTCATATGGACATGACTGGATACAGGCACCGCAACCGATGCATTTCTTAGGTGTAACCAGGACAATCCCGCCTTCGGCAAAATGGCTGGCGCCTGTCGGGCAGCACCTTACACAGGGTGCATTATCACAATGGTTGCAACGCTCCGACCTGAGTTCCAGTTCGACATGGGGATAGGTTCCATGAACGGTTTCAGTGACCCAATCGCGGCAAAACCCGATCGGCACGTTATTTTCTGTCTGGCAAGCCACCACACAATCGCTGCACCCTACGCATTTCCGGGTATCTATGGCCATTGCGTATCTCATGATTTACCCTCCTTTCCCGGATCTTCCGTTACAATAGTTACAAAATTGCCCCTCATACCTGTCCCGCCCATGATGGGATCCATCATTACAGTGGTGATCAGGTCCGAATCGTTTGCGCCGCGTCCATAAGCCAGGCTTAGTTTTTTATCCCGGTGGCCAAAGCCATGGACCATATATACCGAATCCCAGCGGATCCTTTCCGTCAGCCTTACTTTAACGGGAAAATGCGAGGATACGCCATCCTGGTTTTTCAGCCACACATACTGGTCTTTTTTCAGTCCCCAGATCTCTGCCACACTGGGATGGATCCAGACTGAATTTTCCTTCATCAGGTCCACAAGGTTCGGGTTGTTTGCGGTACGGCTGAAAGTATGCATCGGGGCCCTTCCGTAAATCAGGCGGTAAAAGCCCTGCGGAGGTTCGGGATGCGGCGTATAAACCGGCAGCGGGTCGAAACCCAGGGAGGCAAGCTCGGTGGAATAAAATTCTATCTTGCCTGAATTTGTGTGAAACTCTTTAGTTTCAAACTCCGACATGTATAAAGCCCCGCTTTTTCTTTCAAACTTTTTCACCCCGGTTTCCTGCAACTCTTCGAGTGATGTGCCGAGCTGCCCGAGCTGCCATTCAATTACTTCCTTGTAATCGTTGTAATTGAAATATTCGCCAAGGCCCAGGCGCTCACCAATACCCTTTGCTATCCACCAGGCAGGCTTTGAATCATATAAAGGTTCTGCAGCGGGCATCCTGAGTGCGATAAAAGGTTCGCGGCCGGGGGATTCACGCAGTTCATCATATCTTTCAAGATAGGTGCATTCGGGTAGTACCACATCGGCAAAGCCGGTGATCTCCATCGGCATGGTATCCACGACTACCAGGAATTCCAGCGACTGCAACGCTTTAAATAACTGATCTTTCTGAGGCATAGTCATAGGCAGGTTGGTGCCGCTTACGATCCATGCACGAATGGTGTGTTCTTTTCCTTCTTCAGGAATTGATGCATCGACAATGGCATTGGAAACCGACAATTTTGCCAGCGGATATTTGCCCGCATGGGCTTCTTTCCATGACCAGGCCGGCTTCGGGAAGGCAGGATGCGGATAATCAGGGATCGACATGCTTTCCTTGAAAAAGAACCCGCCCCTGCGGCCCCAGGAGCCGAGTAAAGCGTTCAGAATGGCAATCGCCCTGGACCTTTGCGTATCATCTCCATACCAGGTTACGTGACGTCCGGGATGGACTATCACTGATGGGCTTGCGGAAGCCATCGCCCTGGCTGTCTCACGAATGATATGCGGTTTAATGGTAGTGATCCCGTATGCCCATTCAGGGGTCATTTTAGCAACATGGTTTTTCAGCTGCTCAAAGCCGATAGTATTTTTCTCAACGTATTCCTTATCAAACAGGCCTTCATTGATCAGTACATGGATCCAGGCAAGGAGTAAGGCCATATCGGTTGAAGGCTTAATCGGAAGCCAGAATTTCGATTTGCTTGCTGCAGTCGAGAAGCGGGGATCGACGGTGATGATAGTAGCGCCACGGTCAATGGCATCCGACATTTCCTGCACCTGGCTGTTATGCATATTTTCCCCGAGATGGGAGCCAATCAGGACAAGGCAGCGTGTGTCGCGGATGTCTGTGGGTTCAGGTGAGCCGAGGCCGCTCCCGAAAGTGAGCTCAAAACCCACTTCCCTTGGCCCGCGGCACTGTGCGTACGATGGAGCGGTGATATTGGTCGAACCATAAGCTTTTAAAAGATGCCCTAAATAAGTGCCTGAAGAGCCATGATTGAACAATGCCAGGCTTTCAGGGCCGTATTTTGCACTTAATTCCCTCATTTTACCGGCAACAAGATCAAGCGCTTCGTCCCATGAGGCTTCCCGGTAGGTTTGTTTCCCGTCTTTTTCTACCCTGATCAGAGGGGTCTTTAACCTGTCCTTATCATGGTACATGCCGACACCTCCTGTCCCTCGCGGGCATAGTCGTCCGTTGCAGTGCGGATCCTGGTCATTGCCAATGACTTTCCGGATCTTGCCATTTTCATCCAGGTAAACCCATCCTGCACATTTCCAGAAGCACACTTCGCAATACGTAGGATAACGGGAAAGAGCCGGGAATGTGTATCCCGGGCCCCGGTTTTCGGTTTCTGCCCCCCAGACCCATTTCAGGCCGCTGCCTGCAAGGGTCACGCCCCCCAATCCTAATGCGGAAATTTTAATAAAATCTCGCCTGGTTTTCATTATTATTTGATTATCGACCTTCCACTGAATAAAGACATATAGATGTCTTCTGTTAATTTCTGAACAATGCAAAATTAACCAATATATATACTTTGATGACATTAGAATGCTCATGTTATTTTCTGCCGTATATCATGAAATAATATGATCGTTGACGGCTTTCCCGGGTTATTTATTTAGGGTGATATTGATTTCTTTCGGAATTTAGCAGAATGGATGCTCATGAACAATTTCAGCAGGGAAGACGGAAAATGATCCTTACTATGGGATGGCTGGTGTTGATCCCGCTGGCCGGTCTGTGGGACTTTATGATTAAGCGTGAGCAGGCCCGGCAGGACAGAAATGTGTCGAAGGTCCTGCTTGCCGGGATCCCGATGGGCATTTCTTTTTATGAAGAATACTGGATCAGCAGGAATGAAGTGGATATCAAAGTTTATTCTACCCGCTGCACTCACCTTGGATGTAAAGTCAAACCTGCAGGTGACGGCCGGTTAACCTGTCCCTGCCATGGTTCAGCGTTTAGCACAGAGAATGCCTCAGCCGTTAAAGGACCGGCTCAAAAATCACTTGATATGTTTGAGTCAATAATTGAAGGTGAATATCTTACAATATTTATAAAATAAGATTGAAGAAACTGTTTACCATACTGAAGCGTATCCTGGTCGAATCAATGGGCAGCATTGCCACCTCAAGCATGCTGGTTTGCGCCGTATCGGGCGTATTTCTTGCAGTACCTTATAAGATAAGTGAACCACTGGATTCATTAAGCCTGATGCTGATTGATAACCCTGCGGCAGTTTTTATCAGGGACCTGCATTTCTGGAGTGCGCAGTTTTTCCTCATTTTTTCCATACTTCATCTTATCGATCACTTCATTCAAAAAACTGAATATAATGTATCGGGAGGAATCTGGCTTAGACTTACCTTATCATTACCGGTGCTGTTTTTTGTGATGATCAGTGGTTTTATTTTGAAAGGCGATGCCGATGCCTATTCAGCATTCCGGATCCTATCATCATTGTTTGACAGGATACCCCTTGCCGGAGGATTGCTAAAAAGCACATTGCTTGGAAGCGAAAACAACCTTGAACTGGTTTATGTCCATCATATTGCTACTGCCACTATTATCCTGTTCATCATAGTCTATGAACATGCAAGAAGGATCTGGCCAGGGTCAAGGGGATTTATTATTTTACTCTTCATTTTATTGATCCTCAGCTATTTCCTGCATGCGCCTCTTGGCAGGGAAACAGGAAAGGGGCCCTGGTATTTTATTGGTTTCCAGGAAATACTGCATTGGTCTGCCTATCCCGGATGGACCTGGATTTTACTGGTGCTAATTTTTATTTTGATCTGGGCTTTACCCAGGAGCGGGGTAAATCTTAATAACAGGTTGAAACAACTGCTTTTAGCCATTCTCTTTCTTTATATCGGCATGACCATAGC
>CAYJNJ010000041.1:0-31433 GCA_964371595.1 uncultured Bacteroidales bacterium
GTCCTGGCCTATGAATTACATCCTCATTACACCAATCCTATCATCACAAAGAATAAGGGAGAACGCATGATCAGGTGGTACAACATCAGGACCCGCGACAAATCCGGGATCATTACAGGCAGTTTAAGTATCGGTGTTGATGTTTCAGATGATATTAAAGAAAAAGATTCTATCAGGAAGAAACTCATAGAAGCTGAAAACCTGATTATCATGTTGAATGAGAAGATTGATAAAGCCTGAAAAACAATTCACAAACTATTTTATTCCGATTTTTCTGATAACCAGACTGCCATTTCCGAAGTGCCCCGGTTCGCCCAGGAATAATAAGGTATCATTATAAAATCATTTCCTGACAAAATGCCTGTTCCACCTAATATATCATCATGATATTCAAATGAAGGGATTACATCTTCAGGTAGAATAGTCCGTATATCCTGCTGTAAGCCGAGAATTTCCTGACAAAATACCAGAGGTCCCCGCTGCAATGCAACCAATCCCTCATCATTTTTCACAAGCCTGTTTGCCCTAACCTTCCTGACAGGCATCGGAAAGTCGCAGCTAAGCTCATCGCCATTCTTCCAGGATCTTTCCATGACCGCGAACCCGTTTTCAACTTTTACTTTAATCTCCGTCCCATTTAAATAAAAGACAGGGACTTCCACGGATTTATCTTCAAAATAATAAAGACCGGAAGGAAATGCTTCATTTCTTGCCCAGCCCGGAATCCTGACCATCAATGTGAAATCACATGGTCCGGCATCTTCAACTTTAATAATAACCTTTCCAGCCCAGGGATAATCCGTAAGCTGCATAAGCCTGATTTCTTTTCCTTCCATCTGGATTTCAGCTTCGTTCCCGATAAATAAGTTGACATACAACTTGTTACCTTGAGTGGAATAGATATATCCCGGCAGGCTGGGGAGGAAGCGGGTGATATTCACCGGGCAGCAGGCACAGCCAAACCAGGCTTTACGCTCATACCGGCCATCCGAAGCTAAAGGGTTAGGATAAAAGAAATGGTCGCCGCTCAGGGATACACCTGATAATAGGCCATTATACAGGACTTTCTCAAAAACATCAAAATACTTTGAGTCGCCATGCAGTAAAAACATCCGGTAGTTCCAGAGAGCACTGGCAATAGATGCGCATGATTCGCAGTATGCTTCCAGGTTGGGGAGGTGATATGCAGGGCCAAAGCCCTCTATATCCCTTATTGCTCCAATACCACCGGTTACGTACGTTTTTGAGGTGACCACATCTTCCCACAGCGTATCGATGGCATGTAAATATTGTCCTTCGCCGGTAAGTGCTGCAATATCAGCCATGGCGGCATACATATATTGTGCCCTGACCGCGTGCCCGACTGCAATTCTCTGCATTGTTACTTCCTGGTGCATCTGGTTGTATTCATCACCATCCGGCCCCCTGGTATCGAGGAAGAATTTTGCAAGGTCAAGGTATTTTTTGTCACCTGTCAGGCGGTAAAGCTTTACCAGCCCAATCTCAATTTCCTGGTGTCCAGGGGCTTTCTCTATTTTCCCCGGGCCGAAAAGACCGGCAATAAGGCCAGCGTTTTTCAGTGCCACATCCAGCAGGGTTCGCTTCCCTGTAGCCTGGTAATGCGCAACGGCAGCTTCATACAGGTGCCCTGCATTATAAAGTTCATGGCTGCTTTGCTCCTCGTTCACCCATCGTTCTTTGCCAGCCATTTCGTGCGTATTTCCCGGATCAATAGTCCGGTTGGTATACAGGTAACCGTCATCTTCCTGTGCTGCAGCAATATACCCGATCAGCGTATCCAGGTATGCGTCCAGGCCTGGATCAGTGTACAACTGGATTGAATAACTGGCCGCTTCAATGTTTTTATAGACGTCGGAATCATCAAAAGGATAAAGCGAACTGAATTTTCCCTCCATTAGTTTGCCTGCAATACGGAAATTATCGATCCTGCCCGTTTCTTCCGCTTTCTGAAATGCAATGGGAATAGTTACCCGGTGATTTGTAAGAAGCCGTTTCGCCCAGAAATCGTCGTTCACCTTTACATCCGTAAATGACACTGGCCTGATCGGGTAATCCTTTGCCGGTTCTTTTGGGGATTGGCATGCAGCAAAAAGCGATAAGGTAATAAAAGCAACGCTTTTGCATGCCATAGGGAAGAAATTGTTTTCTTTCATTGGATATCCGAAAGTCTTTATTAACATTTCATAAATTTTTTAATTACCAGCTTGTCAAATAGTCCTGCCGGTAACAGCGAAATAGCCTTCACCAGTAAACTGTTATTGATGCGGTAAATCCTCTTTGGATTTGCAACTGTGGCTGCCCTTGCAATTAACCTGGCGACCGCTTCCGGTGGTATGATCGTCCCAACCATTTTGGCACTTTGATCCAGGCTGGCAAGGAATTCCTTTTGATAAACCGGGTAATTTATCACTGTTCCAGGTGTTTTCATCCATTTAAGCAAAGCTGTGTTTATTGCACCCGGCCTTATCACAATAAGTTTCACCCCTTTCAATGCAAGTTCCTGCCTGGCCGGGATGCAATAGGCCTCGAGCGCTGCTTTTGAGATCATATATGGCTGAAATAAAGCCTGAACCTTGTAGCTTTCACTGCTTACCACGATTACGCGGCCCTTCTTTTTAATTAATGGTTGTAACAAGCCCTGGACCAGTGAAACCGTCCCATGGAGGTTTACATCCATGATCCTGCTAAACCGGGCAGGATCGGCCTCGGTAAGCGGGAAAGTATCGTAAATGCCGGCCTGGCTGATTAAAATGTCAATCCCGGTCCGATCCATTTCCAGTTTCTCAATAACTGTCTTAATGGCAATGGGATCGGTAACATCCAGCCTGACAGGTATTATATCCGGATTTCCTTTGAAATCAGCCAGTTTACTTAATTCTAACTCTGTGGCAATGACACGATAACCCATTCCGGAAAACTCATTGACAAGTGCCTTTCCAAGTCCACCCCCGGCGCCGGAAATAAAGACGGTTTTCATCGGAATTACGGATTTTTGATTTATTTCTGCTTGAATTATCATTCCTCTTAAAAAATATAGTCATGCACCCCTTCAAAAATACGGGAAATTCTATCTTTGTAGAATCCATCTTACTAAATATGCTGACAAAAGAGAGTATTTACGTAATCCTGTATTCATTACCGGTCTATCAGTTACTTTTCTACACTGTTCAATTGATATCCTTTAAAAGGAAAAACCCTTCGAAGAAATACCTGGGGCTTTTACTGCTGAGCATGACTGGATTTCTTGTTATTAATGCAACGAACTTCCTGGGTTACAAAGAAATATTTTCATACCTGTATTTTTTCTACGTTCCTGTGCTGTTGAGTGTTGCACCGACATATTTCCTCTACATACTTTCTATCACCCGCGAAAACCATGACGTGAAAAAGCGGCAGAGGCTCGTCCTGTTTTCACCGGCGATCATTTTCCTGGTCATTAACATTATTTTCCTTGGTACATTGGATGAATCCACGCGCCTGTCCATTACAAGCCAGGAATTTTTATACCAGGGACAAGGCGAGGGGATACCCGGTATGCTTCTGGCTTTCTGGGTTGGTGCAGTATTGCTGGTATTTGCACAGATCACTTTTGCCATAATCAAGGTTTCAAAGATTATGCAGAGTGAAACTGACCTGATGCGCAAAGAGCCATCCCACCTGGCTTACCTTGAATGGCGCTGGATACTGGGCATTTCTATAAGCGTACTGGTATTTCTTGTAATTAATTCCCTTACAGAGATGGTCGTCCCAATGAAGAATTCAGGTTTGGTTGTGGTTTATAATGTCCTGATGCTATTATCAGGGGGCCTTACCGGATACCTGGGCATGAAGCAGGATGACCTCCTTAACCAGGTAGAGAAAATAAGCATAGTGCGGGCCGGTTACATTCCCTCTGAAACAGTTGAAATTAAAGCGGAGATAAAAGAACCGACATCCGGCGATTTCATTTCTAAGCAGGAAGCTGATCACATCCATAAGCTGATCATAAATTACCTTGAATCTGAAAAGCCCTACGTTAAAACCGATTTCTCGATGCATGACCTTTGCAATTCGCTGAATGTCAGCAGGAGAAAGATCAGTTATGTCCTGAATGAAATCCTGGAGAAGAACTTTTACGGCGTTGTGAATGAATACAGGATCAAGGAAGCGCAGAAACTGATGCAGGATGACCATGTTAACCAGATGAAGATTGAAGTGCTGGGTGAGATGGTCGGCTTTCAGTCCAAATCCTCATTTAACGCCTGCTTTAAAAAGGTGACAGGCATGACGCCTTCGGAGTACAGGTTAAGCCACAAGCTACAAGCCACAAGCTCTAAGCCCTAAGCCACAAGCCACAGGATCCCAATACAAATCGCTACCAGTCCTGCTGCAATCCTGAGGTTGCGAAACATTTTCGATTTTGGGAAATTGGCAGTTCTCAGGGAGATATAACCCATGATGATAGCAAAGGTTACCATGGAAAGTATCGTTCCTAAGGCAAAACCGGAAAGATAAAGTATTGAGTCTATGGTGTTGGGCAGGGCCAGGGTTGGAAGGATTAGAAGAAAGTGGGAGATGCCTGCAAATCCATGTAGAGTGCCAATCAGAAGCGCAGTGATGCTGTTTTGCCTGCCGCCCTTCTTATGCACATGGACATGCTCAAATTCATCTTTGTGCATATGGCTGTGAATGTGTACCTGGGGTACAGGTTTATCATGATAATGCGGATGGACATGATGAGTGTGAAAGTGTCTTATTGACTTGATAATAGCCCAGGCACCAATACCTATCAGTACAATCCCGACCAGGTACTCGCTGTATCCGGATATTTTCTCAACATCGATCAGCTCACGGAATGCCAGGTATAGCAACCCGATGAGAAGCATGCCTGTCACATGCCCCATTCCCCAGGCAAAGCCGATGTGCCAGGCTTTCTTACGGTTCTCAATAGCAAGGGGGGTAACCGCTGCCAGGTGGTCCGGACCCGTAACCACATGAACTGACGACATCAGGATTCCAGTAAGGAATTGCAACATGGTTCTATTGTTTAAATTGCTTAATTGCTAGATTGTTAAATTGTTAAATTGTTAAATTGTTAAATTGTTAAATTGTCTTTTCATCATAAAGTCATATAGTCTTACAGTCCTACTGTCCTATAGTCTTACAGTCCTTCAAAAAAATCTCCCCTCTGTCATACTCAACCCAAATACGGAGCGCAATTTCCCTGACCTTTTGCCAGTATTCTTCAGTGAGGCCGCCAGATTCACTAAGGGCGTCCTTTATGTGGCTTTCGATTTCCTTTTGGATCGAATCTTTCAGTGATATTTTCATGGTTTTGCCTTTGTAAGTGATTTCAGCAGCGGGAATTGAGATATCGGATTGCTTAATACTGATCAGTCCGTGCCCGAGGGTAGCACCGGTGCTAACCTGCAATCCATCGTTGAAGCAGCTCACAGGTGGCATTGACCCTGCAAAAGACTGAATTACAAGTTCATCATGACCTGCATTTAGTATTTCCCTGGCGTAGAGCCCCATCTTTGCACCAATAATAGCATAAACGCCAAGGTGTCCATGCAGTTCACAGGTCAGGACAATTTTCTTCCATTCTTCCACACCATATTTTTCAATGGTTTCATTCATTATCACAAGGACATCCCCTGCATAATCTTCATCATGCATAGGAAATCCTGAAAAAATGACACCGCTGCCCGAATGAGAATGTGAATTTTTAACGTGGATACTATCAGCCATCTGCCCAAATATTTAATTGGAACTCATCATGCTCATCACTAACTCACCATGGAAAATCCCTTTCAGCCCGATAAGCTGGTTGGCAAGATCGGTCAACCTCGCGGCATTACCTTTTACTGCAATGGTTTCCAAGCAATGGTGATGGTCAAGGTGGACATGCTGTACGGATAAGATCAGATCATGAAAATCATGCTGGATGGAGGTGGATTTATGCTGCAGATCGCGCTTATGATGATCATACACCAGGACAATGGCTCCTGCTACTTCCTCATTCCCATCCCATTGTTGTTTTACCAGGTTTTTGCGGATCAGGTGCCGGATAGCTTGTGAACGGTTCGGGAATTTGTTCTGTTTTGAGTAAGAATCCAGGGCCTGAAGCAGGTCATCTTCCAGTGAAACACCAAATCTTTTAATATTCATAGTAACACGAATTTTAAATTCATGACACAAAATTAGTAATTTGATTACCGCATAGTAAAAAAATGCAGGAAACCATTAAATTTGAAACGATTTTAAATAAGATGATATACCGTTATTTTATAAAACTTGCTTATGACGGTGCCGCCTATCACGGCTGGCAGATCCAGGATAACGCCATGACTGTCCAGGAAGTGATCACTAAAGCTGTCAGGCTGATGTGGAGGAAGGATTTTAAAATGATAGGCTGCGGCCGGACCGATACCGGTGTAAGTGCCTCCTGCTTTTACGCCCATTTTGACCTGGAGGAAGAAAAAAGCCGGGAAGAGCTGAATGACCTGGTATTCCGCCTGAACCGCTACCTTTCAGAGGATATAGTGATCTTCAGCATTTTCCCTGTACCTGCCGACCTGCACTCACGCTATGATGCCATCTCACGTACCTACCAGTATTTCATCCATACGTTCAAGGACCCTTTTTTAAATAAACAATCTTGGTTCGTGCATAGTCAGTTAGACGTCGATCTGATGAACAGGGGCGGTGAGATTTTAAAGGAATATGAGGATTTTACCAGCTTTTCAAAATTCAATGAGAAAAGGAAGACGAACCTATGCACAATTACCGTTGCGAAATGGGAAGAGGTCGGGCACAGACTTGTTTTTACAATCACTGCAAACCGCTTTTTGCACGATATGGTAAGGGCTATTGTTGGCACGATGATCAACCTGGGCCAGCATAAGATCAGTATTGAAGATTTAAGATCGGTTATTGAAAGCAAAGACCGGTGCAATGCCGGTGAATCCGTTCCGGCAAAAGGACTTTTCCTTACCCACGTTGAATATCCAGGCCTGCAGGAATAGCCCCCTGAATAACCTACTTTTAATACTATTTTTGTAATTCAACATTCAACATTCAAAATTCAACATTATTTTTCGTGTCCGCACCAATCTACCTTGACTACAACGCCACCACCCCCGTCCACCCGGAGGTGGCCGAAGCCATAAGGCCTTATTTTGAGCAATATTTCGGTAACCCTTCGAGTGTGCACCTGTATGGGGCTGAAGCGCGCACGGCCATAGAAAAAGCCCGCAGCCAGGTCGCAGCGCTGCTCTGGTGTAAAAACCAGGAGATCATCTTCACCAGCGGTGGCAGCGAATCGAACAACCTGGCCATCAAAGGAGTAGCATACCAGAATCGCGGCAGGGGCAATCATATCATTACAAGTAGCATTGAACACCCGGCCGTTGCCGAAGTCTGCAAGCACCTGGTTAAACAAGGCTTCCGCATCACCTGGCTGCCTGTGGATGAAACAGGGCTGGTATCTCCGGGCGATCTCGAGCAGGCTATTTCCGGTGACACCATCCTGGTCACTATCATGCACGCCAATAATGAGGTAGGGACCATCCAGCCAATAGCCCGCCTGGCAGAAATTGCCCATCGGCACGGGGCACTCTTTCATACCGATGCAGCCCAGTCCGCAGGCAAAATAGCCATTGACAGTCTTGGCGTCGACCTGCTTTCAATAGCAGGGCATAAGCTTTACGCACCCAAAGGCGTGGGTGCGCTTTACGTCCGTGAAGGGGTGAAGCTCGAAAAGCTGATCCATGGCGCCGATCACGAGCAGAACCTCAGGGCAGGCACGGAGAACGTAGCCCTGATCGTCGGGCTGGGAAAAGCCTGCGAACTGGCAATGCGCGACCTGGAAGAAAACAGCAGGCATGCGAAGGAATTGCGTGACCTGTTACAGGAGACTATTGCGGCGGCAATCCCTTCAGTCCGGATCAACGGCCACCCTGAACTTCGCCTTCCTAATACCCTGAGTCTTTCTTTCTATGGCATCGAAGCCAATGCGATACTGTCGGAATTATCTGAAGAAATTGCTGCCTCTGCAGGGGCAGCCTGCCATGCCGGTGAAACGAAAATGTCTGCAACGCTGAAAGCGATGAACGTCCCTGAGGAATACGCCATGGGAACGATACGGTTTTCTACGGGCAGGTTTTTGACACAGGCGGATGTGGTGAAGGCGGCTGAAGCGATTATTAGAGTCGGCAGTCAGCGGTCGGCGGTCGGCGGTGTAGTGGAAGGTGTAAAGCAGGTTCGGCTGACCCAGTTTACGCATGGGCTGGGATGCGCCTGCAAGATGCGTCCACAGGCGCTGGAAGAGGTGCTGGCATCTTTGCCCGCTCAGTTCCATCCTGATATACTGGTGGGCAACGACCAGTCGGATGATGCGGCTGTGTATAGGATCAACGACAGCCAGGCCATTGTACAGACCCTCGATTTCTTTACGCCGATCGTGGATGATCCTTACACCTTTGGCGCTATTGCTGCAGCTAATGCCCTGAGCGACATCTACGCCATGGGTGCTAAACCCCTATTTGCTTTAAATATCGTCGGTTTCCCATCTGACAGGTTGCCGATGGAGGTGCTGAAAGAAATATTAAAAGGAGCCTCCGATAAAGCTGCTGAAGCCGGCATACAGGTCATCGGGGGGCATACAGTGGATGATACAGAACCTAAGTTCGGCATGGCAGTTACCGGTATTATCCACCCGGATAAGATTCTGAGAAACAGCGGTGCCAAGCCCGGAGATATCCTGATCCTTACAAAACCTATAGGTACAGGAATATTGGCAACAGCGATGAAACGAGGAATTTCAGACCAACAATTTAACAATTTAGCAATTTATCATATGTTGGCCCTCAACAAGACAGCTGCCGAAGTGATGCTAACTTTCCCTGTCTCCACAGCCACAGATATTAGCGGTTTCGGCCTTCTGGGCCATTTGCACGAGATGACCTCGGCTAGTGCCTTAGATGCGGAGATCACTGCTGGTCATGTACCCATCTTGCCCGGTGCAGAAGATATGGCTGTTGCCGGTATCATCCCTGGCGGGACGCTGAACAACCTGGAGTATGCCGGGAAATTCACAGCATGGGATGAGAGGATAAGCTATATAAAAAAAGTGTTGCTCTGCGATGCCCAGACCAGCGGCGGACTGCTCGTTGCAATGCCCGAAAGCCATGCGGATGCATTCGTGCAAGAACTAAACAAAAGCGGCATAAATGGCGAAATAATCGGCAAAATGGTTTCGGAAGGAACCGGACTTATAATAGTAAGATGAAAATTCGCGATCATTCGTAAAGATTCGCCTCATTCGTGTTCCTTTAATAGAACACGGATCAACACGGATGCGACGGATTTACGCGGATAATTAAGCATTAAGCATTAAGCATTAAACATTATGGTACATCAAATTTTCCCTTGCCTCTGGCTCGACGGCAAGGCAAAAGAAGCTGCTGAGTATTACTGCTCTGTTTTTCCAAATTCTAAAATCCTTGAAGATACTCCTATGGTCGTGACTTTTGAGGTCAACGGCAACAAATTCATGGGCCTGAACGGCGGGAACATGTTTAAATTCAATGAATCTATCTCCTTTGTCATCAACTGCGAAACCCAGCAGGAGATTGACTATTACTGGGAAAAGCTCACCGATGGGGGAGAGGAGAGCATGTGCGGCTGGCTGAAGGACCGCTTCGGTGTATCCTGGCAGGTAGTGCCATGGAATATCGGCACACAGATGAGCGATCCGGCCAGGTCCGAGCGCATCATGAAAGCTGTATTCCAGATGCGAAAGCTGGATATTGAGATCATTAATAACGCCTAAATCATAGTTTTGATTTCTCACAAATTTTTTGCATTACTTCTGCTTCTTATCCTGGCGATTTTCCGGTTATCTTTTTCCCAGGAAAGTATTACCGGTAGTATTGCTTCTCCCGCTTGTAAAAATGCCCTGAAAGGCACCTTACTTATTGTGCCGGACTTTGAGGAAGGATATATTGCATGCATCTCGGCCGGTTACGAGCGGTATATCAAAAAGAACCAGGAGTTCGAATTATGTGCCTTTTACGTAGTAAATACCGATATGGGATCCCCATATTATACAATTGCAATCATGCCAGGCTGGAAAATTTTCACTATTTCAGAAGAAGAAAATTATAATAACTTTTGGTTTAGCATGTACCTCTCCTATTTCCAGAATATTGATCCTTCAGCAACTCCGCATGGGGCCCGGGAGTGTTTGTATCATTACGGGATAGGAGCATCCGTGGGTAAGAAGATAAAAATCAAGAGAAACGATAAGTGGTTCATAGATATAGGCATTGGGGTATCGTATAATAAATACTTCGAAGAACCCATTTTTTCCGATGTTGCCTGGAATGAAAAATATGCTGGAAATGTCTTCCTCCCAAGGCCGATCCTACAGTTTGGAAGGAAGTTCTGAGGTTAAAAATTCTCACTGTCCAAATTTCCAATTTCTTATTTCAACTTATTCGCGATAATTCGTCAAGATTCGAGTCATTCGTGTTCTCTATGTTGGCTTGCGGATTCTCACGAATTTATTTCAACCGCAGTGGCGCTGAGACGCTGGGGAATTACTGATTCCAAATTCCAGGTTCCAGGTTCCAAATTCTATACTGTAACCTTTATATTCCAGATCAATTTCTCCGCCGGAATCTTTGAGATTATATTTATTTCCTATCTTTACCTCTCCTTCCTATATGTAGCAATGGATTAGAATAAGTTTAATTTATTAATTATCAGATGAATTAAAATAGCCTTTTGCAGATGAAAACCACATTGCTTTGTCTATTCCTTTTACTTTGCCGGGTGGCATTTTCTCAAACTGAATGCAAAGACGCAATTTATCCCCAGGAAGGAGGTAAGGCAATATTTGATTGCTGTGTGCTGGAAATCAGGGGCGGTAATGAAGTTCTATATTGCAAAGACGGCGATACTTTAAGCTTGCCAGCCAGGGCGGTTTCAAAAAGCGGGGCATATTTTGAGCTTCAGAAGGATCAGGATCAGGTAATTGAAGAACGGCCCAAACTATCGGATGAAATCTATCTGTATAAGGGGTATAATTATGATTACTACGAGAATCTGTATTATAGAGCAGGGATCCAGCAAGGCATCGGTGTATTTCTTTCGATATTGGGTGTGGGCCTCGAAATTACAGGTGTTGTGATGGCAAATAAAGGAGAGCTATATAGCGACAGTTATGAAACAGGAACGAAACTGATTTGGCTAGGTTCCTTCTGTGAAATTATTGGGATCCCATTATGGATTTCCGGTGGTATCCGTAAAGCCAATAACCGGAAGGCGATGGAAGAAATAGACCATCTGAAGGGCCTGACTTTTGGAAGAAACACTAATGGAATTGGGTTAAGCTATAAATTTTAAACAATTAACAAGATGTTAATAAAGCAGTTTGGTTACAAGGCAAAGTGGGTATTCTGGTCATTGGCGTTTACAATTATTGCTCTCTTGTTTAGCTTCCCTTGTGCTGCACAATCAGAATTTAATTTGGAGGATTATATTGAA
Organism: uncultured Bacteroidales bacterium; assembly: GCA_964371595.1. Lineage (GTDB taxonomy): Bacteria > Bacteroidota > Bacteroidia > Bacteroidales > JAGOPY01 > JAGOPY01. Next base: position 11,554 of record CAYJNJ010000041.1, read on the forward strand.
GGAGGGGAAGAGTCACTGTATTATTTCTTTCTGAACCAGCAAATTGATTATCCGCCATCATCAATTGAACGGGGAGCATCCGGTTTATCTATAGCCGAACTCGTGTTGAATACCAAAGGTAAGATTATGGATATCAACATAGTAAATTCAATCGATATAGATATCGACAAGCAGGTGATCGATCTGATCCAGGCTACAAAAGGGATGTGGAAAAAAAATGGAAAGGATACTACAAGGTTATATTTCCAGTTTCGTTACCAGATTATTACAGACAATTACAATCAGGCCAATTATCAATGTATTATTAACGACAGGTTCCTTTCACCATTTTTCTTAACGGAAATTGATTATTATAATAATTCAGTCAACCTCGTCCCTGACGATAGCCTCGCCCTTTGGTCTTCCGCTGCTATCCGGCAGCACGATTACGTACTTGCCGAAAGGTATCTTGATGAATTGATCCATAGAAATCCGTACACCTTTCAATTTTACCAGCTGAGGGTATCTGTAAATTCGAAGCTTCAGAATAAGGATAAAGTTAATGATGATTTAATAAAGATGTCTGAGTTTGTATATGGCCTGCCTTTTAGCCAGGTCATTGCTTCCGATTACAAAGAATTAGCAGGTATTTCAGAAGATTCGGAAAGGGCATATATGATTGCCCCAACAATGCCTGAATATCCTGGAGGTGAGAAAGCAATGTATGAATACATTGGAACTAACATAAATTATCCTGAGGAAGCGCGGATTAATGGTATACAGGGCAGGGTATATGTGGGTTTTATTATCGATACTGATGGATATGCAAAGGATATTCAAGTATATAGAGGTATTGGGGGAGGTTGTGATGAAGAAGCAGTCCGGCTTATTGAAAATATGGCACGTTGGACCCCGGGTCTTAGTAAAAATGGAAATCCTTTAAAGATCAGGTATAATCTCCAAATAAAATTTTCTCTGGGGTTGTAGGCAAGAAAATAATCACCGCTTTGCCTCAAACCGCTAGCTTTTGAATGTAAAATAACATCTGCGCAAATCTGCGCATTACATCCGCATAAATCGGGGAGAAATTACTGTAAAAATCTTATTTTTGAGGCAACTAACCAAACCTGCCTTATGAAAAAGAATATTCTATTCATTCTCATTGTGTTTTGCACTCCAACTCTCTTAGCCCAGGATGCTAAAGAAATCCTGCAGAAGTCTTATGCAAAATGTCAGTCGATAAAAGAGGGTTATTATGAAATGGATCATTATATGAAATACATGAGTGAGAAAGACACTGTGCTTTCCAACTTTAAATGTTATTTCAGGAAATTGCCTGCGGATTCCATTTTCAACGTTGCTTTTCATTACCAAAGGGAACCGGTTTACGATACGGTCAACCAATACTGGAGCGATATTGGTACGATTTCTAATCCTCATTGGATTATGGAAAATTTCATCGGTATTGGCTTTGTCTTTGAACTTTATAAAAACGTGCAGGTTTTCCAGGAAGCCGGATTTGGGTGCGCTATTTGGGGAAATAATCCGTATTCGATGAATAAGATCCTTTTCGAATGGGACTATACATTGAAGTTGGGGTTGCTATATCGGTTTGCCTCAAGCCAATAGCCGCATGCTACAAGCCATAGCAATGAAAATGATATCTGCGAATATCCGCGCCTTAAATCTGCGAAAATCTGCGTGAAACCTAACTGCCATCCCTGGCGGGACTTAAAAATTTCCGAACTTATCCCTTAAACCTCAACACTAAACACTATTTTTATAGAATAATCTGTTTAATACCATGAAAGACAAAACAGCCGCTCTTATAGGCGCAACAGGCTTAATAGGAGGCCACTTATTGAAATTTCTCCAGGATGATGAAGCATTTCAAACGGTCCGGGTGCTGGTGCGGCGACCGGTTTCGTTCAGCCATCCGAAGATCAAAGTGATCGTCATCGATTTTACGGACGAAGCAGCCTTTAAAGCGGGCATTGCCGGCTGCGATGCGGTGTTCTGCGCCATCGGCACCACGCAGAAAAAGGTGAAGGGTGACAAGGCAGCCTACCGCAAAGTGGATTATGATATCCCTGTGAAGGCGGCGGGGTTTTGTGTGGAAACAGGGTGCCGTCATTTCTTGCTGGTCTCCTCTGTTGGCGCTAACAGTAAAGGTGGTAATTTCTATCTGAAGCTGAAAGGGGAGGTGGAAGAAAAGGTCCAAACCTTCGGTATTCCCTCAGTTTCCATCTTCCGCCCATCCATGCTGCTCGGCAACAGGCAGGAATCCAGGCCAGCAGAAGCTATTGCGCAGGTTCTGAGCAAAGGACTTACCTTCTTATTTCCTTCCAAATACAAACCTGTTGCCGCCGAAACCGTGGCAAAAGCAATGGTTGCGGCATGCAAAGAGGAAAAGCCGGGATTCCAAATTTATCACTTCAAGGAAATAATGGAGTTGGCGGATTAGTTATCAGCGTATTTCTGCGCTTTAAATCTGCGAGAAACCTTTAATCCGTATGCCATCGGATAGAACACGGATAACACGGATGTAACGGATTTACACGGATTTTTTCTTTAACCCATATAGGGTAAACGATCATATTTGCCATTAGCTACAATAATTTATACCCTACGGGCAAGAAGTTTTTCGCTACCGCATACAGCCATAACATCTTCCCGTCCTCCCGTCTTCCCGTCCTCCCGTCTTACCGTCCTCCCGTCCTCCCGTCTTACAGTCTTCCCGTCCTACGCTCCCCTCGGATCCGCCTGCAGCGGCAGCTTCTCCATCTTCTCCACTTTCACGCTCGGAAAACCGAACTCTTCCACTACTTTCCCCGAAATGAGATAAACGCCGTCGCCCTTGAATGGGGAGTTGCGCAGGGTGGGAGGGAAGTGCACCGTATCGAAGAATTCGCCCTCGTCGTCCAGCCAGGCGGCAAAGTGCATGATCTCTTTTTTTACGGTCCGTACGTATTTGATGGTGACCAGGTTGCCGACCATCCGCACTTTCCTGCCAATGTGCATCACCAGCTCCCTGGCCATGATGTCGCCTCGGAAATCGCTCTGCAACAGCTCAAAGGCGGTCATGCTCACCGGCCAGCCAAGCAGCTCCATTTCATCATAAGCATCTTCTACCGTATGATGCACAAGGCGGGGTAGCTTGAATTCGCGCTGAACAGACCTGAACAGCGACTGGTGGTGCTCGTTTGGCTTGCTGCGCCGCAAGAGCTGGTGCACATCCCACAGCAACTCTGCCTTGGGCTTGCCGGTGAACCTGAACCCGCCGATGCGGATCAGCAGGATCATCTGCTCCAGGCCGGCATTCACGCGCCCGACAAAGTCCTCCAACCCTGCAAAGGGCCCGTTGGCCTCCCTTTCAGCAATGATCGAATGCCCGAATTCACGCTCCAGGCTGTCCACATGAATAAAACCGATGTAAATGTTATTGCTATTGATACTGGTCTTGTACCGGCTGTTGTTCACGCAGGGCAGGTGGATGGTGGCGCCGCTGCGGCGGGCTTCGTTGAAGTACACCCAGGTCCGGTAGAACCCGCCGAAATTGTTGATCACAGCCACCATGAACTCCTGCGGGTAATAGGCTTTCAGGTACAGGCTCTGGAAACTCTCTACGGCATAGGAGGCGCTGTGGGCTTTCGAAAAGGAATACCCTGCAAACGATTCCACCTGTCGCCATACTTCGTTGGTGATAGCATCGGGGTAGCCCTTGTCGCGGCAGTTCTGGTGGAATTTGTCCACGATCCTGTCCAGTTCCTTCCGGCTGCGGAACTTGCCGCTCATGGCCCGCCGAAGCACGTCGGCGTCGGCCAGGTCAAGCCCGGCAAAGTGATGGCATACCTTCAGGACATCTTCCTGGTATACCATCACACCAAAGGTCTCCTCCAGTTGCTCTTTCATCACAGGGTGGATGTACTTGAACTTATCGGGATGGTGAAAGCGGTAAATGTATTCCTTCATCATGCCCGACTTCGCCACACCGGGCCGGATGATGGAGCTGGCCGCTACCAGTGTCAGGTAGTTATCACATTTCAGCTTCTTCAGCAGGCCGCGCATGGCAGGGCTCTCGATGTAGAAACAGCCGTTGGTCTCGCCGTTCTTCAACTGCGATTTCACTTTCGGGTCTTTCTTGAACTTATCCACCTGGTGCACATCGACTTTGATAGCCCTGTTCTCAGCGACAATATCGGCGCATTCTTTAATGTGCCCGATGCCCCGCTGGCTGAGGATATCCAGCTTCTCGAAGCCGAAGTCCTCGGCCACGTACATGTCCCACTGGGTGGTGAGAAAGCCCTTGGGCGGCATATCCAGTGCGGTGTAACAGGTGATGGGCTTTTCCGAAATGAGCACCCCGCCGGCATGGATGCTCCGGATATTAGGGAAATCGACCATCATCCTGGCGATGTCGTAGATCTGGCGGGTGACGGAATTCCGGTTGTACAGGCTGTAGGGCGATTCTACCAGGTCGTCGATCTCCTGCTTGGGAAGACCGTACACTTTTCCCAGCTCCCGAAGGATCGACTTGCCTTTGAAGGTCGACATGGCGCCGAGCAAGGCGGTGTGCTCCCGGCCATACCTTTTAAATATATAGTCCTGTACCGTTTCGCGTTCGTTCCAGGAATAATCGATGTCGAAATCGGGCGGGCTGGTCCGTTTCGGATTGATAAAACGCTCAAAGTACAGGTTCAGGTCGATGGGATCAACATCGGTGATTTTCAAGCAGTAAGCAACGACGCTATTCGCCCCGCTGCCCCGGCCGACATGGTAGAAACCGCGGCTCATGGAATAGCGGATAATATCCCAGGCGATCAGGAAATAAGCCGAGAAATTCATCCTGTAAATGATCTCCAGTTCATGCTTTACCCTTTTCAAAGCTTCTTTATTTGTCTTCCCGTAGCGGTATTCCAGCCCGTCCATGGCCAGCTTTTCAAGCAGGATCCGGTCGTCGTAGCGGCTGCCGGTGAAGGTCTCCTTGTTCTTGACGGCATGGAAGTCGAAATCGAGCTGGCACTCTGCCATCATCTTTCGGGTATTCTCAACGATCTCCGGGTAATCCCTGAAAGCGCCTGCCACACGTTCCTGGGGGAAAAAGCGTTCGTGCTTCAGCGCCGTTTGTCCTGGCTGCAGCCTGGTGATGAGGATGTTGTGGTCGATGGCGCGCAGGTTCTGGTGCAGCAGGAAGCTGCCCGGGCCGTCGAGCACCACGGGATGCTGAATGACCAGTCCGTCCTGGTTTTGGGAGAATTCGGTAGATAAAAGCTTTCCCGCCATCTCGGGCCTTATGCCGATCCGTTCATTATCTTTCAGTTCAGCGGGATTTATGGCACCGAAAGGGTAGATGACCCAGGCATTCGGCAGCATGGGCGGGCGATGGGGCAGGGGGGTGCCTTCAAGGTTATGGGAAGAAAGGAAGGTGTTGATCTCCCGGAAACCCTCGTTGTTCATGGCCAGGCAGGTATACAGCAACTCGTCGCCCTCATGGAACTCGATCCCCGCCATCGGCCTGATCCCGTTTTCCCGGCAGATCTTCACGAAATCCAGCACCCCCGTGGAGTTGTTGATATCTGTCAGTCCCAATGCCTCCAGCCCCAGCGCTTTCGCCTGTTCCACGAGGTTTTCAACAGAAAGTGTCCCGTAACGTAAACTATAATATGAATGACAATTCCAATACATTTGCCTCACCCCTTTACCCCCCGGCCCCCTATTCCCCCTCTCCAATTTGGAGAGGGGGACAGGGGGTGAGGTTATGACATCCCGACAGCACGTCTGATTGCCTTCTTCCCGAACCTTTTCCTGATATTATCCATTGCATTGTAAAGACTGATCATCTCCGGCGTATCCTCGAACATATCCAGTTGCTGCACCCCGCCGACCAGGTGGCTGAATTTGACACCTACCAGGCGGATGAGCATCCTGCGCTGGTAGAGCCGCTCGAACAGCTCCATGGCGGTCTTGATCAGGACATGGTCGAAAGCGGTATAGGGGATATGCTGCTGAAGGGTATGGGTATCGAAGTTCGAATAGCGTATTTTCACCGTGACACAGGAGGTGAGCTTTTGCTGCTTGCGCAGGTCGAAGGTCAGCCGCTCCACCTTGGATGAAAGCACCTGGCGGATGCGCGGGATGTCGATCGTATCGCTCTCGAAGGTGGTGTCGGAACCGATCGACTTGCGTTCGGAGTATGGTTTTACCGGCGTAGGGTCGACGCCGTTGGCTTTCTTCCAGATCACGATGCCGTTCTTTCCCAGCACCTTCTCCACCATCTCCGGCGGGATATGGCTGAGGGTCTCTATGGTATCGACTCCCATGGAACGCAGCAGGTGGTACACCTTGTCGCCGATCATGGGTATCTTTTTGATCGAAAGGGGGTTGAGGAAGTTGTGTACCCGCTCGCCGGGCACTTCCAGCTCGCCGTTGGGCTTGGCTTCGCCCGTGGCGATCTTGGAAACGGTCTTGTTCACCGACAGTCCCATGGAGATGGGCAGGCCGGTCTCTTTGATGATGGTCTGCCGCAGCTCTTTTGTCCACGCCAGGCAGCCGAAAAAGCGGTCCATGCCCGTGATATCTATATAATGCTCGTCGATGGAGGCTTTCTCGTACACCGGCGATTTTTCGGCGATAATGTCGGTCACCATGCGGGAATAGCGGGTGTACAGGTCCATATCTCCGCGCACGATGATGGCGTCGCCGCACAGCATGCGGGCCGTGCGCATCGGCATGGCGGAGTGCACCCCGAACTGCCGCGCCTCATAGCTGCAGCTGGCCACCACGCCGCGGTCCGACGTGCCGCCGATGATCACCGGCCTGCCAACCAGGCGGGTATTCATCAGCCGCTCCACCGACACGAAGAAGGTGTCGAGGTCCATGTGGACGATATGGCGGTCGGGGTTAGTCATTGGTCATTGGTCATTGGTCACTGGTCATTGGTTAGTGGTTAGTGGGGCTGTATGACTGTAGGACGGTAAGACTGTAAGACGGTAGGACGGTAAGACGGGAAGACGGGAAGACTGTAGGATGGGAATTCTTTGTGTTCCTTTGTGAAATCCTTTGTGCGCCTTTGTGGTTAAAAAATCCGTGTGCCATAAAAAAAGTTTCTCAAGTACTTGACTTTTCATTTTCTTTATATTACTTTTGATTAAAAATTAATCAAATTTCTGACTACAATTTAATCAAAATATCAATACAAGTCAAGAGAAAAAATATTTTTTTAACCGACCGGGTATTTTTTTGAAAAAACCGGATAAACATATAGAATGATGTACTTCAGCTCAAATATCAAATTGTTGCGCAAGCGGCTGGGGAGGACCCAGGACGATATTGCTTTTTCACTGGACATGAAGCGTTCGACGCTGAGCGGCTACGAGAACGGCATCGCGCAGCCGGGCCTGGAGCCGCTGATTGCCTTCAGCCGGCATTTCAAAATATCCATCGATACGCTCGTGAAAGAAGATCTGTCGAAACTGGCCGAAAGCGAACTGTCGCAACTGGAACGCGGCTACGACGTATTCATCACCGGCAGCAAGCTCCGGGTGCTGGCCACCACTGTCGATTCCGGAAACATCGAAAACGTGGAACTGGTCAATGAAACAGCCAAAGCCGGCTACCGAAGCGGTTTCGCCGACCCGGAGTTTATCCGTGTTCTGCCGGTATTCCAGCTCCCGTTCCTTTCCAAAGACAGGAAATACCGCGCTTTCCAGGTCAACGGCGATTCCATGCTCCCGATCCCCGACAAATCCTGGGTGATCGCCGAGTTTGTCCAGAACTGGTACAGTATCCGAAGCGGCTATCCTTATATCATCCTGACATTAGAAGATGGTATCGTCTTTAAACTCGCAGAGAACAAACTGAAAGAGGAGCAGAAACTCACCCTGGTTTCACTGAACCCGCTGTATGAGCCTTACGACGTCCATGTGAAAGATTTACGGGAAGTCTGGAAATTCGTCCATTTCGTATCCTCCGAAATCCCCGAACCCAACATCCCGAAGGATGAGTTGACGAAAACTGTATTATCAATGCAAAGAGAATTGAAGGATATTCAAATGAAGCTTAAGCTACAATGATAGTTGGACAGTTGGACAATTGGACAGTTAGACAAAATAGCAATATAACAATTTAACAATATAACAATATAACAATTTAACAATTTAACAATTTAACAATTTAACAATTTAACAATTTAACAATGTAACAATAAAGTCGAACCCAGATGTATGCTATAATAGATATCGAAACCACCGGACTGAATGCACGAAAAGACCGTATCACGGAAATTGCGATCTATATCCACGACGGGGAAAAGATCGTGGAATCTTTTGAGTCGCTGGTGAATCCCGAATGCAGGATACCTTTTCATATTACTTCGCTGACGGGGATCAGCAACAAAATGGTGGCCGATGCACCATATTTCTATGAGATCGGCAAACAGATCGTGGAGCTTACCGATGGGATGATCTTTGTAGCACATAATGCTTCGTTTGATTATAACTTCATCCGCTGTGAGTTTAAAAGGCTGATGTATGATTATACCCGGCGCACCCTCTGCACCAAGAAACTGAGCCGCAAGCTGATGCCGGGGATCAATTCCTACGGACTTGGTAACCTGGCGAAGATGCTGAACCTGAAGAACCCGGCCCGCCACCGTGCTGCCGGTGATGCGCTTACAACGGTCCGTCTCCTGGAGCATCTCATGCAAATTGAGAACAAGCCGGAAGAAATATCGCTGAAAGGGCTTAACTCAAACATGTCGGTGGAAGAGATCAGGAAACTGCCGGAGATCCCGGGGGTTTATTATTTTCACGATGAGGCAGGCAATATAATCTATATCGGCAAAAGCGTGAATATCAAAAGCAGGGTGATGTCGCATCTCAGCAATAACGACCATAGGCGTGAGATAGAAATGCGGGAAAAAACAGCTTCTGTGACCTATGAGCTGACCGGCAGCGACCTGGTGGCATCCCTTCTTGAATCTGCAGAAATTAAAAAGCATAAGCCGGTATTTAACAGGTCATTGAGAAGATCGATGTTCCAGTATGGCTTATTTTCTTACACCGGCCAGGACGGCTATATTCATCTGACTATTGAAACTATCAAGGGGGATAAGCTGCCTTTGACTTCTTACGGTTCCAGGAAGGAGGGGATGGGCCACCTGCAGCGCATCCTGGATGAGTATAACCTTTGCCAGAAACTCTGTGGCCTGTATTCATCCACGGGTGGCTGCTTTGATCACCATATGGGCATCTGTCGTGGTGCCTGCGTGGGTGCTGAAATCACGGAAAGCTACAACGACAGGGTGATCGATGCAATCGGAAAATATACATATCAGAATAAGAACTTCTTCATTGTTGATGATGGCAGGTTTGACCATGAATGCTCGGTGGTGAAAGTGGAAAACGGGCGCTACTGTGGCTTTGGATATGTGGAACTTGATGAGATACGCGACCGCTCCGCCATCCTGCACGATATCATCAAGCCTTTCGAAGATAACCGCGATGCCCATGTGATCATCCGTGGCTATTTAAGGAAGAATCAATTTGAAAAGATGATTGTTTATTAAAGGTTCAATGGTTCTATTGCTCTATTGTTAAAAGCTTGAGGCTTGCTGCCTGAGGCATGTGGCTAATGGCTATCCACGAACGACTGATCATCGCACCGTTGGTACTCGAACTGTATCGTAACGTGGCAGATATCGTAATTATCGTGAAGCAGGGATTCAATCTTTAACTGGATTTCACAGGTTTCCGTAAGACGATGGTCTTCCCGTAATTCAACATGGCATTCAAAATGGATGGATTGATCGTCGAGGTTCCATGCATGCACATGATGGATATTTTTAACCTCGGGTATCAATTCTATATCATGCCTGATAAGTTCAAGATCAAGGCCTTCCGGCGTCCCTTGCATCAGGATATCTACCGTTTGCTTCAGGATTTCCCAGGTTTCTTTCAGGATATAGAGACCGATTATAAAAGTGATGATGGGATCGATCCAGTACAGTTCAAGGTAAATGATAAGGACAGCCCCGATGATCACGGCAACAGATGTAAGCGTATCACCTAAAAGGTGCAGGTAAGCTGCCCTAATATTGATATTTTGCTTTGAGCCTGAACGCAGCAGGATAACCGCGGCAAGGTTGGCCAAAAGTCCGATTGAAGCGACGATCAGCATCAGTCTGCCTTGAACAGGCTCGGGTGAGATAAGCCTCAATGCTGCTTCATAAAAAAGATAAACGGAAATGATGATCAGCACCAGTGCGTTGAAAAAGGCTGCAAGGATCTCGATCCGTTTATAGCCGAATGTCTTTCTTGCATTGGATGGCCTTTTGCCCACACGATAGGCTATCCATGCGATGAAAGTGGCAATGCCGTCACTCAGGTTGTGCAGTGCATCAGAAATGAGGGATAAACTATTGGAAAGCACACCCCCGATGATCTCAGCAACGGAAATAAGCAGGTTCAGCATTGTTGCAATCAGCAATCTGCTGCCTTTTACTTCTGAATGATGATCGTGATGTGACATACCCTATAAAATTCCAAATTCCAAAAACTAATGTCCAATGACCAGTGACCAGTGACCATTATTAATAACCACTAAACCACAAACGGTATCACAGCCTTGCGGCTTTTGGGATATTCATCCCTGAAATGACTCTTATACCACTTGTGATGGTCTAATGCCCTGGGCATGAGGTTGGCAATGGTCCACACCGCAAATGAAAGCGCCGGGAAATTCCATGCCATGATTGCAAAACCGCTCCATTCCACCATTTCACCAAAAAAATTCGGGCAGGAAATGTAGTTGAACAAGCCTCCCCGTGGAATAAAATACCCCACTTTTCCTCCCTTCCTCAGTCCGATCAGCGTCCTGTCCGACACCTGGTTAATGATAAAACCGGTAACAAAGATAATACCTCCAATAATAAACCGGGGATCGGTGAGCCAGCCCTCAGGGTAGGGAGGGGCGACGAATCCAAGCCAGTAGCCGTTCAGCGTAGCGTTGACGAGGTTGAAGATCACGGCAGATATCACGATGATCACCGGCATCTTTTTACCTGTCGTCCTTGTCCTTAATGGGAAAATAACAGAGCGGTTGAAATAATGGATGGTCCATAAACCAAATAATATCCAGACCGGATTTGAATGTTCTCCCGGCCCGAGCAGAACGAGTGCCCCGAATATGATCAGAGATGGGATTTCCATCAGTATCCAGCCAAGTCGGTTGTCAATCAGCGGCCCCCAATTCTTTTTACTGTGCCTTCCATAAGGCTGGGTTACCTTCAGCAGGACAGGAAATGTAATAATGGCAACAATAATCCAGGCAATAGCCAGATATTGAATTGTATTTACATCCATATTAAGAAGTTAGTCTGATAGTTATTAGTAATTTGTCAGGATTATTTTATGTAACCATTCTGCCGGAACCATTCCATGGTATCACGGATTGTAAGCTCCAGGCTTCGTGGTTTATAGCCAAGTTCAACTGCTGCTTTGTTGTTGCTGATCTTTGTATTCACTTCGCGCAAAGTCCGGAGTGATTCATTTGTATAAAGAGGTTCCTGCTTCATTATCTTCGCATACGCCTTGATAAAAGGTACCCCAATCTTTGCGACTGAGGTAGGTACCATGAATTTGTTCACCTTTCTGTTAGTCACCTTTTCCACTGTCATAGCCAGGTCCCTGACACCGACCCAATTTCCGCCAAGGATATAACGTTCCCCTTTCCTGCCTGAATCCATTGCAGCAATGGCGCCCTGGACAACGTCCCTGACATCGACCCAGTTGTAACCTCCGGGAACAAGGGCAGGTAACGAATTGTTATACAGACGTATAAGAACAGTGCCTACAAGTGAAGGTTTAAAGTCGAAAGGCCCTACAATAGCAGTCGGATTGATCACCACAGCATCAAGTCCGTCGGTGGTAGCTTCCAATACCATTTTTTCTGCCCTGGCTTTGGTGATCTCATACCACATCGGACCATCAGTAATGAGCGGACGGGTTTCATCCATTGGTTCATCATAGGGAAAATGCTTTAAAGCATGGATGGAACTGAAGTGGATCAGTCGTCTTACACCGTTTTCCTTAATAATACTGATAAGGTTTTTGGTTCCTTCATAATTGACTTCCAGCAGTTTATCCTTTTGTCCGTCGATAGAAATAAGGGCAGCAAGGTGGAAAACGATTTCAGTCCCTTTAAATAAGCTGCGCAAAGCTTCCGGATCGATGACACTGCCGTGTACCAGTTCAACATCAAGTCCATTGAGGGCATCCATGTGCTTATGAACCAGCGCTTTGACCTGGTGGCCTTCAGCAAGTAAAGTACGGCATAAATTGGCCCCGACATGGCCATTGGCTCCTGTAACTGCTATTTTCATTCAGCGAAAATAGTCAATTTCTCATGTGAAAGATGTAAGTATGCCGGAAATTGGATTCGTCAGTGTAATTGTTATAAATGGCAGGAGTAAAATCACCCAGGAGATAATAAGGCTTAGCGTGCTGCATGAGGCTTAAAAGGAGACTCACTTTTCTGAATTTGATTTTAAGCCAATCCTCAAGATGAATAATCCTGCTTTTGAAGATCGCTGTATGAACACCTGAAAGCAGGATTTTCTTTGCTGCCGGGGTGGGGGAAAGGTTCAGGAGAGATGCCCTATTTGCTTTCTGATCAAGGGTTTCGTCCTCAATTACAGCGTCAACAAGAAAGAAAAGGCAAAACTCTTTAAAAGCTTTCTCAAAAGGCTTCCTGAAAAAGGCAGGAACAATATATTTAATACTGACCTGCAGGTCTTTAATGACAATATCTTCAACTCCCTGCTTAAGTTCCCAGACTATACAATTTGATTCAACAAATTTGTCCGGATATTCAGGGCAATCAGCTTCAAAAGCCGGGTTATTCCCCTGGAAAAACTTATCCGTTGAATTGAATAACCAATCACTAACCTTTCTGAATATCTTCATATTTCATTTAATTTGCTTAATTATCTTAATGAAATTTTCTTAAATAATTAACTTAAATTGTTGTTTTAAACATCAAAAATAAATCATGTATTAGGTTAATATCAAATATTTTAAGTGATTAAATTCAAATTAATTTTAAACCTAAGCAGGAAAACTAAAATAATTAAGTTGCTTAATTTAAATGCTTAACTATTGACTTAAGGGCTTAATAATATTATCTTTGTTTTAAATTCAACCAGCCATGAAATCCGGTTTATTTTCATTTATCGGTGATGAATTTGAGAATGTCTTCCAGTATTCAGACTTGTTCCTGCCAGGTATTGCAAAGATTGCCGGCATCTATTATTCTGCTTCAGACCAGCAACTGCAAATATTATCCAGGACCAGGAATGAACCGGTAGAATATCATAATGAAGATGTACTACAAAAGAGGGAAAACCAGGTCATGATCCAGAAATACCGTGCAGAGTACCACCAGTATTCCTGGATAAAGAAAAGTGATATCCCGTTTGAATTACCTGATGCTGGTGAGAAGCTTACTGTTCCTACATTATTCACGGAACTCGAGAACATTATCCTTGTTCTTCGATTTAGAAACGAATCAGATAAACTTTATGACCTGTTGCTGATCTATTTTAATCAGAACCTTGGCAACTTCGGCCTCAGTAAATCTGATAAAGTATTAACTTCAGATAATAAAGCAATTATAGGTCACTTGTTGTACTATCAGTTTAAATCATTTTTACAATTAAACCAGGAGAACAGGAGCCTTTTAAAGAAACTGAATTCTGGAGTTAGGGCTGTGATCAATGAAAACCAATCGCTCAGGGATGCATTACAACAGATCCGGCAGAGTTATGGCGAGAATATGGTAAACATCGCCCTTCAGCACCTTGCTCAATTAAGTCAAAATTACGGGAAGAGTTATATCCTGACTACGGAATCACAGGAGAAAATCAGGCATTTCAAGGGAAACCTGAGGCATTTGCCGAGGATACTGGAAAATGCAGTCATTTTTACGGAGAATTTACTGGTGTTACAGGAAGATGAACAAGTTAAGATCCAGCCTTACAGCCTTGATTTCGACAGTTACCAGGTTGAGGAAAAAAATGAACAATCGGCCAGGAAAATTGACAGCCGTGAATCGAGGGCCATGCAATTGCTGGATAAGCTGGAGAGATCGGCTAAAATACTCACCGGCAGGAACCAGTCAATCATCAGCTCCAAAGTAGGACAGGAGATGTCGCCGCCGGTTTCGGCCCCGGCCATTACAGATGCCCTGGGAAAGAACCGGGATTTCGTAAGGCTCCTGCTTGAGAAATACCCGGAAAAATGGGAGACGATCCGTAAGGACTTTAAGCCACTGCTGAACCTTCTCAGAAAAGGTACGGATCTGATTAAGGAAGAGAGCGCCTGAGCCTTTTCAGCCTATCTTTGTAAAAAAGCGATTTTATGAATAAGATATTGCTAACCCTTTTCGCAGCAATCACGATCTCAGTTTCGTTCAGCCAGGAATTCACGCTTACGCATGATAGCCTTGTAAGAAGTTATCGGCTTCATATACCTGTCGACTACAATGCCGATAGCCTTTATCCGCTCGTCGTCAATATGCACGGACTTGGCTCCAATGCCTGGGAACAGGAAGTTTATACCGGCTTTAATAACGTTGCCGACTCAGCAGGTTTTCTTGTAGCTTACCCTAACGGGCTTGGCGAAACCTGGAATATATCTTCTTCCTCAGGAACAGACGATGTAGGGTTTATTTCAGCACTTATAGATACCATTGACCTGGCTTACAACATTGACCTGGAACGGGTTTACGCCACCGGCATGTCGATGGGGGGATTCATGAGCTACAGGCTGGCCTGTGAACTTTCAGACCGGATAGCTGCGATTGCATCCGTTACCGGCCTCCAGGCTTTTTATCCCTGCAATCCCGGCCGCCCGGTGCCTGTCATGCAGTTTCACGGAACCGCCGATCCCATCGTTCCGTATACCGGTGTTCCCACTACCATCAATAACTGGGTGAATTATAATGTATGCCCGGAAACACCTGTCATCACCGACTTGCCTGATATTGACACTACGGATAATTCAACCGTAACTAAATCATATTATGGGCCTTGTGAGGAATCAACCGAAGTAATACTTTATACAATTAACGGCGGTGAGCACACCTGGCCCGGAGCCATTATATATATAGGTGTCACAAACCAGGATATCAAAGCCAGCTATGAAATCTGGGATTTCTTCAGCAGGTTCACCTTGCAGGGTTCCACCGGGACAAAAGATAATCCTGGAAATGAACTGCAATCCTGGAATATCTATCCTAATCCGGTCGCTGACTTTGCAGTTGTTGAGCTTTCCGTAATGCCATCTGAATCTTTTGATTTCAGGATCTATGACATGACAGGGAAAACTGTCCTGGAAATAAATAATCCCGGATCACAGAGGTTTTTAATTGATTGCAGCCTCATCCCCGCCGGATTCTATCTTTCGGAGGTAGCTGCCGGAAATTCAAGGACCTTTCAGAAGATCATAATTAAGTGATCAGGAGAGTTGCTTTAGAATTTCACAAGCCTTTTCCAGCTTAGCATCATCGAATCCCATGTGCGTGACAAAACGGATGGTTTGAGGACCAAAACCGAAGGCCCATACCCCTTTTTCCTTCAGCAAGCCAAGAAATTCATCCACATTTCGTTGATTATAAATGCTGAAAATTACGATGTTGGAATCAACCGGAAGCACCTGGTTTACATAACTTAATGAAGAAAGGAACTGTCCCAGTTTCTTTGCCCTGTCGTTATCTTCTTTAAGCCTGGGAATATTGTTTTTTATGGCGAAAGTGGCCGCTGCCGCAAGGTAGCCTGCCTGTCGCATCCCTCCGCCATATACTTTTTTAACTCTTCTTGCCCTGGTAATAAACTCCTTATTTCCAATCAAAACAGAACCGATCGGTGCGCCCAGTCCTTTAGAAAAGCAAATGGATATCGAATCGAAGATTTTCCCATAGTCGACCGGCCGCTCACCGGTTTCGACAAGTGCATTGAACAGGCGCGCCCCGTCAAGATGGAACTTCAGCCCCTTTTGCCTGCAAATTTCTGAAATGGCTGCAAGGTCATCATAATTATAAATGCTCCCTCCACCTTTGTTGGAGGTATTTTCAGCAACAACCAGTCGGGTAAAAGCGTAGTGTACATTTTCAGGAGGGTTTAGGCTGGCAAGCACCTGCTCAGGCTTCATTCTGCCCATATCACCGTTAACCAGCTTTACAGAACATCCTGAATTAAAACCGATGCCCCCTCCTTCAAAATTGTAGATATGTGATGTCACATCGCAGATCACTTCATCCCCGGGCTGGGTATGCACTTTAATGGCAACCTGGTTGGTCATGGTTCCGGAGGGACAAAAAACCGAAGCTTCCTTTCCGAACATATCAGCCATCATCGCTTCTAGGGCTATTACCTCCGGGTCGTCACCCAGCACATCGTCACCGACATTTGCATTCATCATGACTTCCAGCATGGCAGGAGTAGGCTTCGTAACAGTATCGCTTCTCAAATCAATTAGTTCAGGCATATTATCTATCTTTGAGGTTTGAGAGTTAAAATTACGCATGTATAATGAGGTAAAAGCAGATATCAGCAAATGAAATATAAAATATTTCTATTATCCTCATTGTCAGTTCTGTTCTTGCTTATTTCCGCATGTACCCATAGCTGGAAAACGATTGTGGTCAGGGAAGGGAACCATTCAAGCAATGATATAAGTATGATGTTGTTTGATACGGATGAGATTGAATTCTATTTCAAGGCTGATTCAAGCTGGTATTACCGCGAACCTGCTTCACCCGGTTGGAATAAGATCAGGGGACTAAGCCAAGGGCACCATCAGAATAATTCATCCGCCAGGCTTGGTTACCAATGCATCGATGATTCTATCCTGGTTGTCGGGGCGTATTGTTACGTGGATGGGATAAGCCCCCAGATAAACACAGGACTGAAAGGAACCATCGATACAATCCAGCCCGGGATTAGCTATCATTGCATTATAAAAAGAGAGAATGGCAGATATGTGATACTCTTTGAAAATAAATCATGGACATGCCCGGCAGGGGAGAACCTTAACTGGGGTTATTTGTTAAACCCTTATATCGGGGGTGATTTTACTCTGGATCACGACTGGGTTGTCAGGATAAAAGATAAGTAGATATAATTTTAAACCAGCTATTCATTTAAACATCAGATTAATATGAACATTTATTCAATTTTGGTACATATTCATTCAGGCCTGAGATGGGTATTATTGTTTTTCCTCCTTGCGACAATTATCGGTTCGGCTTACAAACTGATCAACAGGACCGGCCAGGGGAGATGCTGCAATGTCATGAACAGGTTTACCCTGACATTTACTCATCTCCAGCTATTACTCGGCCTTATTTTATACTTTATAAGCCCGAAAGTGATATTTGAATCGTCTTCGATGAAAGACAGCCTGCTGCGCTTTTTTCTTGTCGAACACATTGGATTGATGGTAATTGCAGTGGCATTGATCACAATAGGTTATTTCAGGGCAAAGCAAAAAACTGAAGACCTTAAAAGATATAAAACGCTATTGATTTATTATTCAATCGCCCTTCTGTTGATCCTTTCAGCTATTCCCTGGCCTTTCAGGGAGTTGGGTGCAGCATGGTTTTAATTCATCATTAATTAAGGTATGAGGGCACTGACTTTATTATTCTTCTGGCTTTCGATCAACGTATTCAGCCAGATACCTGATGGCTATTATGACAGTGCTGACGGGCTTTCGGGCCAGGAGCTAAGGGCTGCCCTTCAGCAAATCATTGATGGTCACGAGGAGCAATCCTATTCTTCCATCTGGACACATTTCCTGTCTACAGATCCCGACGAAAACGGAATGGTCTGGGACATGTATTCGGATGTCCCGGGTGGCAATCCTGCCTATATCTACACATTTATCGAAGACCAGTGCGGTAATTATTCGTCTGAAGGAGACTGCTACAATCGCGAGCATTCCTTCCCGAAAAGCTGGTTTGATGATGCCGCACCGATGGTGACGGATATTTTCCAGATTTATCCGACTGACGGATTTGTAAACGGTAAAAGGAGCAATTATCCTTATGGCGAGGTTGCCAGTCCTTCCTGGATTTCAACAAACGGGTGCAGGTTAGGTAATTGCTCATATGCAGGATATTCCGGAACTGTATTTGAACCGATCGATGAATATAAAGGTGATTTTGCCCGTACCTATTTCTATATGATGACCCGCTATATGGACATTGTGTCAACCTGGAACAGCGATATGCTTGATGGGGGAGACCTTGCGCTATGGGCAAAGGAAATGCTTCTTGACTGGGAAGAAAATGATCCGGTCAGCCAGAAGGAAACTGACAGGAACAATGCGGTTTACCTTATCCAGGATAACCGAAACCCCTTCATCGATCACCCGGAATATGCTAATTTAATATGGAATAATCCCAATTCTATTCCTGATGTAGAGAGTGAAAAACTCAGGTACAGTATTTCAGGGAATTGCATTTCCATTGAAAGCGGGATAGATGAATCTGATAAAATTATTGTTTATAATATTTCAGGAAGGGTTTTAGCAGATAATGATGGCCATAGCAATGAAATTTTCCTGCCTGCGGGTTTGAACAAAGGGATTTATTTCATTGTTGTACAGGGAAAATCATCATACCAAACATGTAAATTTATCTTTTAAGAGAAATTCAGGAGAATAGTCCCGGAAATATTTGGATTTTTCAACCTCACACCGTATTTTTATCTCACAATTCCCCCCGAATAGGATTATTCCTCAATTAAAATTATTTTTTGTATTACGATTCTATCTTTTTAGGATAAAATCGGAACCGTGTCCTCATTAGTGCGTATAAGAATTGCCGAATCAATAATGAATATAAATCCCTAAAACCTGAACTATGAGAAGAATTGTACTTTGTTTAATTATTATGGCTTTAGTTGGCGGATCCAGTATTTCCGCACAGGACCAACCCATTAATCCCTCACTCATCAAAACCGGGGTGTACCATGGGCTGTCCAAGCCCCTGAAAGACTTGCCAGCTCTAACGGATGAAGAATTCCAGCAGCTTGTAATAAAAGGGGAGCAAAAAGCGCTGAATAAAAAACTTAAAGAAAGGCATTACCCTTATGAGAATACGGCACTTCCCCACGGTAACGATCCTGTATGGCAGCAGGAAATGGGCAAGACAATGAGTGTCAAGGCACCGACGCTAAATATCAGCGGCCAGACATCTCCGTATTACCCTCCGGATGCAAACGGGTCAATTGGGCCTAATCATTACATGCAGACTATTAACACGGTTTATACAATTTATGATAAGACAACCGGCGCCCTGGTGGCAGGGCCTACGAACATGAACCTGTTGTTCAGCGGGGTTACCGGGTCGCAGTATAACGACGGTGACCCGATATGTCTTTATGATGAGCAGGCTGACAGGTGGCTCGTAGCTGAATTTTCCATAAGCGGCGCTAATGATTATATGCTGATCGCCGTTTCAACTAGCAATGATCCGACCGGCACCTGGCATAAATATTCTTTTGATGTGGCCGATATGCCTGACTACGAAAAGTTCGGTATCTGGCAGGATGGTTACTATATGGGCACTAATAACAGCTCAGGAAACGATATTTATGTTTTTGAAAGGTCACAGATGCTCAATGGATTGACTGCCCAGATGGTAGGTTTTAACAATCCATGGAGGCCTACGACCATTGACGGATTCATGTGCGTTCCCCCGCTGGATAATGACGGGGCTTTTGCACCGGCAGGTAGCCCTGGATTATTTATTACGATGAACGACGATGCTATAGCAGGAGGAGCTGATGAATTGTGGATATATGAATTGGCTGTCAACTGGACAACTCCATCATCTTCGAA
>CAYJNJ010000041.1:31443-35446 GCA_964371595.1 uncultured Bacteroidales bacterium
GGGTACAGCAGCTTGCTATCCCTGCATTCAACAGTAATTTCGGTACAAACTGG
Organism: uncultured Bacteroidales bacterium; assembly: GCA_964371595.1. Taxonomy (GTDB): domain Bacteria; phylum Bacteroidota; class Bacteroidia; order Bacteroidales; family JAGOPY01; genus JAGOPY01. The sequence goes on from CAYJNJ010000041.1 coordinate 31,497, forward strand.
GATAATATCAAGCAACTCGGGACCACCCGTGAACTTGATGCCATTCCGCAGGTTATCATGAATGCGCCTCAATACAGAAATTTTGGAAGCTATCAGACTATTGTCTGCTGCCATACTGTTGATGTCGATAATACCGACCATGCCGGGATCAGGTGGTATGAGCTTCGCAAAACAAGCGGCTCATGGACGGTAAGGCAGTCGGGGACCTATGCCCCGGATGGCCATTCAAGGTGGATGGGAAGCATTGCCCTTAATGGCAATGGACAAATAGGTCTTGGATATTCGGTATCCAGCTCCACATTATACCCTGGTATCAGGTACTGCGGACAATCATCAGCGGCATATACCGCCGGCAATGGTGTCCTCGATATCGCTGAGGAAGTGATCCAGAACGGCGCTTCATCGCAGACAGCTTACAACCGCTGGGGTGATTATGCCAGCATTTCAATCGACCCCTCGAATGATAATGCATTCTGGTTTACCACCGAATATGGCGGCAGCAGGCAAACTAAAATCGCTTCTTTTGCATTTACACCACCACCTCTGACGGCAGCTTTTACAGGTACCCCTGTCTCTGTCTGTTCCGGTGGCCAGGTAACATTCAGCGATCAATCACTTGGCTCGCCAACTTCCTGGAGCTGGACATTTGAAGGTGGCACCCCGGCGACATCTACTGAACAAAACCCGGTTGTAACTTATAATACGCCTGGTATTTATGATGTCGCCCTGACCGTGGGTTCTGGTGGATCATACAATACGCTGACTTCTATTGATTATATCACAGTTTCCAATATTACCGCTGATTTTACAGGTGTCCCGACAACTGTTGCCTTTGGAAATACCGTAATTTTTACTGATAATACGATATGCAATCCTACCTCATGGAATTGGACATTCGAAGGCGGGACTCCGGCAACATCAACCAGCCAGAACCCGGTTATTACCTATAATACAGTCGGGACTTATGCTGTGACACTGGTGGCTACCGGCGCAAATGGCAGTGATACGGAAACGAAAGCGGCCTATATCATGGTTACTGATATTCCTGTTAGTTACTGTACATCTCAGGGGAATAATTTTACCGATGAGTGGATAGCCCAGGTTGCATTCAACAGCTTTGCAAATCCTTCAGGTGCAGCCGGCTACAGCGATTTCACCAATCTCACAGTTCCTATGACGCCCGGAAGCTCGGTAGCTCTTACACTTACACCCGGATTTTCCGGTTCTTCGTATAGAGAAGTCTGGAGGGTGTGGATCGATTATAATAAGGACGGCGATTTCACTGATGCAGGAGAGACAGTCTTTGCACCCTCAGGCAGTAAAAATGTTGTCAGCGGTAGCTTTACCGTTCCGGCCAATGTTTCCGGGTTAACCCGGATGAGGGTTTCAATGAAATACAATGCGGCTCCGGCTTCCTGCGAAATATTCAGTTTCGGGGAGGTTGAAGATTATACGGTTTCATTCGGGACGCCTCAGCCACCGGTTGCGGATTTTTCTGCGAATCCTGTTACCGTAATAGAAGGACTCACCACACAATTTACCGATCTGTCGACGAACGGTCCGACTTCATGGACATGGACATTTGCCGGCGGCAACCCAGCCTCCAGTACCTCGCAAAATCCTGTGGTAACTTATACTACTGCCGGGATTTATGATGTCACTTTAGTCGCTGCAAATTCCTCAGGATCTGACAGTGAAACCAAAGCTGCCTATATTACCGTAGTAACCGTACCTGCATGCACAACACCCGTTTCACCGTTGAATGGTGCAGCAGGGGTGAGCATTGCAACTAACCTGCAATGGGACACTGTAGCCGATGCGACCGGTTATACCTTGTATCTAGGAACGAATAACCCGCCGACCAATGTGGTCAACGGTGTTAACCAGGGTAATGTAACTGTTTATGATCCTGTAACTGATCTCAATTACAGCACGACGTATTACTGGAAAGCAGTACCTTATAACGCAAACGGTTCTGCACAGGGCTGTGCTGTCTGGTCGTTCACAACGGAAGTTTCACCTTATAATACTGTCGAGTTAAGCTATTCGGATTTTGAATCCGGTTTCGGCATCTGGACAGATGGCGGCGGTGACTGTGCAAGATATACAGGCGGGACTTATGCCTCAGGCGGTGTTGCCTCCATCGATATCCAGGATAACTCGGGCCTCAGCTCCTCATTCTTCCTTACCAATGGCGTGGATGTCCAAACTCCGGGCTATGTCCAGATTGACGTGGAATTTGAATTTATCGCCGTAGGCATGGAGACGAATGAAGACTTCTGGCTGCAATATTTTGACGGGACAAACTGGTACACAGTGGCATCTTATTCTGTGCCGGCCAGTTTCTCCAATAATGTTTTTTATGCAGCCAATTTCAGCATCCTTGAATCCAGTTATACTTTCCCTACCGGGATGAAGATCAGGTTTATGAATGATGCAAGCGACAACTATGATGATATTTATGTCGATAATGTACGCATTTCTGCCTCTACCATTGCTAATCCCAACAATTATATCATTCCGCTGGTCAGACCAATGAATGCTTCAGAGGAGGGATTGATCGAGGCAGGCAGTATCGTGAGCGTTTATCCGAATCCGGCATACAATGATCTGAATATCAGTATTGAGAATAATAAACTTGCTGAACTGTTCATCTATGATATCCAGGGTAAGGTGGTTCACCATGAGATCATTACCGATATTGAGAACCTTATTAACATTGAGGAACTGAAATGCGGAGTTTATATGGTCTTCATTATTACCCCGGATGAAACGTATAAAACGAAGTTCATTAAAAAATAACAGAAGCTTCTAAAGAATCCTGGTCCAACGGGTCCAACCGTCGGAGCAAAATAAAGAGGATATCTCGCTTTTTGAGATATCCTCTTTTTTTTTGTAGTCCGACGACTAAATAAACATCAGGAAGAGGGTGTCTCAAAAGTTCTTAACCACAAAGGACACGAAGGATTTCACGAAGGCGCACTAAGGTTCTGATATGGTAATCAAATACTTTGTGCGACTTAGTGACGTACTTTGTGCGACTTTGTGGTAAAAAGAAGGATTTTGAGACATCCTCAGCAGCAGCCCCCATCCCTGCCTTCCTCCGCCAGTTGGCGGAGAAGGAGATGCCAGAACCAACAGATTTAGCCGTTGGAGCATGAACAATATTTTTAGCTAATTTTACCTGATCATTAAACCTCATATGACTATGAAATCCTTTACTTTCTTCTTAACCGCTTTCTTTACTTGCTCAATGATTTCCGTATTTTCACAGATGGAAATCCCTGGCAATAGTTACCAGCCATCTCCACGCGAATCACATGCCACTTCACCCGCTTACAATTTCTTTGCACAGGGATTTACCATAGTGCAGGTAAATGTTGATGACGATGGTGATAATATCGTAAATGATGCTGCCAACGAGCCTTCCATCACTTTTGACCCGAATGACCATGACAGGATGGCCATAGGATGGCGGCAGTTCGATAACATTAACAATAATTTCCGCCAGGCCGGGAATGGTTTCACTACTGACGGCGGGCTCACATGGACCTTTCCCGGTGTCATCGACCCGGGTATTTTCAGGTCTGACCCTGTGCTGCGCTGTGACCGTGACGGCAATTTCTATTATAACAGCCTGACTTCGCAGGATGGGCAGTACTGGACCAATGTTTACAAATCGGAAGACGGAGGGGAATCCTGGGAAATGGGAACATTTGCGCAAGGGGGGGATAAACAGTGGATGTCGATCGATATGTCTGAAGGGATAGGAGAGGGGAACATTTATGAATTCTGGAACGGGGCTTACAGTGTGTGCTCACCGTACAATTTTACCCGGTCTACCGATGGGAACTGGAGTTATGAAGATTGTACGACAATTCCCGGGGATCCATACTGGGGAACCACCTTTGTGAGCCCGCAGGGCGAGCTGTATGTCTGCGGTGCGGAAT
>CAYJNJ010000042.1:0-35291 GCA_964371595.1 uncultured Bacteroidales bacterium
GGCTTATCCAGTTCAACGGTTGACTGGGTCAGGAAAGAACGGGCACCTGACCATTCTGAAGTAGAGGTTGCATGCTTGCATCTCATCCTCCAGAAGAAAGTTTCCCCGAAAGGAAATTCAGAAACTGTATCAGTTAGTGTTCCAGCAGGGATTGTTATAGCAATGGGGTTACTGAATGCGTTATCGTTATATGCGATAAGTACACCTGCATCTCCTGCAATAAAGCCGGTAGTACCTGAAAATCCAACAGCATTAAGATTAGAGGTGGTGCCACCGGTTTGGCTGAACCAGTCGATCCCGTCATACTGAAAGACTGTTCCGGATTTTCCCACAATCCAGGCATTATCCGGGCTAACGAAATAGATCCCGTTAAGATCTTTATTTGATAACTCCTGGCTGTACTCAGTCCATACATTGCCATCGAAATGCATCATGAAGCCGGTTTTACCAACGGCCCATCCATCAGAAGCGCTGCCAAAACCAACATTCATAAATTCTTTGATCGTTCCGCCGGTATCCTGTGGTGACCAGCTTGATCCGTTAAAATAAATGATCAGGCCCGATTTGCCAACAGCCCAAACATGGGTGGCATCAACTGCAAAAACTTTATTTAAGTCTTTGGTTGCAGTATATTGTGTCGTCCATCCGCTGCCATTATAAAACAATACTACGCCGCCCTTTCCGACCGCCCAGCCATTGTTTGCATCAAGCATATGCACCCCGAACAGGTCACTGGTGGTTCCGCTGGTTTGCGCTGCCCATGATGTCCCGTTAAAATAGATGATCTTACCGCCTTTGCCGACCGCCCAGCCATTATTGGCATCTGTAAAACTTACGCTGGAAATATCAGTAGTGATGCTGCTTTCCTGTTCTGTCCAGGAGGTCCCGTCAAAGAATAAAACAAGGCCACCGGCTCCAACAGCCCAGGCATGGGTTGCATCCACAACGGCAATCCCCAGGAGGTTGCCGGTTTGTCCGGAATTAACTGCATTCCAGTAATAGGTTTGGTCAATTTGAAGATCGTATTCTGTGATCCCTGTCACTTCATTCCAGGCAAATTCTACATCTGTGCTTTGAGTGGAGGCATCGGCAGGGCCGGAAAGTAGTACTCTGCGGATGACCCGGAACGACCATATATCAGACCAGTCTGAAACATTGCTCCCGTCTTTTGCCCTGACACGCCAGTAGTAGGTTTCGCCGAATACCAGGGGCTCCATCTGGATACCGCTTAAAAATTCGGTTTCAAAATTCTCGGGGCTTGCTAATGCCGGATCCGTATCAAGCTGGATATCATATTTAATAATGCCCGTGTTGCCACCTGTCACTGCGTCCCAGTCAAGTATCACATCAGGCATCTGATCAATTGCACCGTTTTCCGGCAGGCTGAGTGAAGGAGTATAAACACGTTCCTGGGCATTCAGTGTAAGTAATCCAGCCAGGCTTAGGAGCAGTGTTGTTATAAAAATTCTTTTCATCTGTTTTCTCTTTATAGTAGGTGAAATGAAATCCTGTAATATTATTGAATGATAAATTTTGATGAAGAATGACTGCTTCCGGCGGTCAGACGCATAATATATGTTCCTGAAGGTAGTGCAGAGCAATTTAGGATTGCATCGTGCCTTCCTTCAGGCCTTTCACCAAGGTCAACTGCCTTTACCTGCTTGCCCGTAAAGTCGAAAATGTCGATGGAAACTCTGCATGATGATTCGGTTTCGAATGCAACAGTGACTTTGTCGTGCGCCGGGTTCGGATAAATAAGAAATCCTGTTTCACTGGTTATTTTACCCGGTTCACCAATACCAACAGGTTTCTGGAACTCATCAAGAGCGATCAATCCGCGTCCGTATGTGGCACCGTAAATCACACCGTAATTATTCACACCGTAATACACAACAAACGTAGTATCGATGTTCACAAAAAACATGGTATCATTTCCTTGTCTTAAAGTTTGCTGCCTTAGCTGGAAAACCGGAACGCCGCCAATATTTTTATTTTCGGCAATCCAGGTTGGATTGGTGGCATTAATATTATCGGTCACATAAATACCATGTTCTGTTCCTACAAAGACCAGCCCATTGTCCGGATCCATTTCAATCAGCGAAGAATAAGCCGGAACCTGGGGCAGGCCGCTATTTCCCGGATCACCCTGCACCGACCTGAATACAGGTACTTCGTCAAGGGCATTGTTGGTGTAATAAACATAATGGTCATTTCCATAATTACCGAGCGTAATGATAACCCGGTTGTCATCATTGGGATCAACAGAAACCGAGGTGATCACCTGTGATACTTCGGTGGAAGTTCCCGGAAGATAAATGGGAATGCGTTGTGTGGAAATAACGCAATAAGGACTTGCGACATCTGCAGTCGCTTCATTATAGGCATACTTGATATTGGAGATCCTGTAAAGTTTGCCTTTGTCAGTACCTGCAAACAAATGATTTGCATCGGATGAATAGGCCATGCATTGTACAAGGTCTTCTACTCCGCCGTAATCTTTATGGCTGATGGTATGCCATTCAGGGACCCTGTCAAACTGGATGATGTGCCTGGTCATAACAACCATTCCATCACCGCCAACAAAAAATCTAGCCGTAAGGATATCCGGAACCACGATGGAGTCACCCGGGACAAGTGCTACCGGGGTAACATACTTGAATGGCCTGCCACCATTATTGCTTTCAACCCATACAACGGAATTGGCGGGATGATTCAATGCGATCTTGAAACCAACGGAATCTTTTGTCTGGTAATCTTTAAAATTTTCATAAAGAAGGAATGGCGAAATAAAGGCCGAATCCTTGCTCTTATATTCGCCTGTGAACATGGTTGCCGACCAGTCGGGTCCGCCGCCGAATTCATTTCTCCTGATAAAATACTCAACTCCTTCAACCTTTGCCGGATGAGGGTAGTGGGAGTAAATCGCAGCTGATGGGTAAATCGTCGACATGGCACAATAACCGCCTGTCGCCCCGTCCGGAATTGCGGATTGTGTTGTCCAGATATCTTCACCACGTTTGCTGTCGGCAGTGTTCACTGCTCCATTGATCACGATGGTACCGATTTCCTGGGCACCGCCCATTACATTTTTCTCTTCCTGTGTATAGCCAACTGTGTAAAACTGGCTGGCGATGTAATCTTTGTTAAGGAACTGGAAATCATAATAATCACTATAGATGGTGGCCTTTGAGATGCCGCCGTTAGTCCCGGCTAAGAAAGTGCTGCTTGAGCCCGGGTAGAATTTGTAGGTATGCTGCCCTTTCCATAAGAATAGGGGATAAAGCCAGTCAGCTGTCGGAGCCGAGCGCAATACCCACTGGTAATAACCGTCATCAGAGATTTTCTTTCCTTCCCACAGTGTGTAGCCCCCGACAAGGATGCGGTACGGATCCTCCGGAAAAACTTCAATCGTAGCAGCATATAAACCGATACCTGAAGTGGAGGTTGTCCCGGAATTGAAAATATTAAAATTGCCGCTGCCTCCTGGTCCGATGATGACCCAGGTTTCGCCTTTGTTATCCGATCTGTAGATGTTAATCAGGGAACCGGCGCCACTCACAGCCAATGCATAAATTATATCGTTTGATGTTGCAGGGATAGCAAATTCCATCCTGCTTATCCCAACTGGCGGGAGATTATACGTGGAATCGCCCGAACGGAGAATAAAATTATTTGGATTGCCGTTTGGAGAAACGTAGCAAAGGCCGTTAACTTCTGCCACAATCATGCCATCACCAGCCATTTTCACATCCCTGGAAAAAGCACTAAGTTCAGTGCCATCCGTAGTTTTGGTGACCTGCCATGTATTTCCTCCGTCATTTGAGTACCTCAGCCCGGTATTGGTCGCTGCTACTACTGCACCATTGGCAGGATGAGCAGATATTTCATTAATATAACCCCATTCAAGTTCATCATTGCCGTTGATAGTCGGCGTTGTTTCAGGGAGTAAGCTAAAAGTTGTGCCATTTTCAGATTTGAATACTCCCTGGCCGATGAAACCATCAGCATATCCCCAATCGTCTAAAACGGTGTATTTTCTTACAGAAAAGCTCTCCCCGGTACCCACATAAATGTCTCCGCTTCCAGCCTGGGTAATGCTGCTGACATTAAGATTGCCAAGCTCTTCGGCTATCTTGTACCAGTTACCGCCTCCATTATCAGTTTTGAAAAGACCTCCGGTCACACTGCCTGCAAAGATTGTCATACCGGTGGTATCACGGTTGTCGAATAAAATGGCGCGCGTTCTGCCTCCCAGGTTATTCGGCCCCAGTAATTTCCAATCGAAATCAAATGCAGCACCTGATCTGGTTTCAGCTTGCTGCCGGACTTGTTGTATCCCCCGCAGGTAATCCGCAGGCGCTATTTTCCCGCTTACCTGGTTGCTTCTCACAAGGGAATAATAATCCGTTGCAGCCACTTTCCTTCCAGCAGATTTTTCATCCCCGGTGAGAGTGGAAGAAATGAAAAGTGCTGCAAAAGTGAAAGTTAAAATGAAATAACTAAGTGGTAAAAGTCTTTTCTTCATATAAGCAAAATTTGATTTTTGGAACAATTTTATCTCCTTTAAAAGAGACGCCCAATTTACACTAATTTTATTTATACACCGTTCCGGTGTAGTTAAAATTTTAACAAAGATATAGATATATATACAGCCCTGTTATCAAGCGACAAATATAATATTTTACGGTTGAAATGAAACCCGCAATCAGTTAGCGGTGAACCATAGTCAGTATACGGCGGTTCTTTAAAGCCCGCTCTTTAAACCGACTTTGGGCCGGTTGGAAAGGATCTGTAAAATGGATCTAAATAAGGCGGAAACTGTCTGTTTTTACCCAACCCACACTTCCGTTGGCCAGCCTGACTTCGCTCCAGCTTTCAACGCTGTCTGTTATGGTCACTTTTGTCCCTTCATGTATAACAAAAATATCCACGCTGTTCTCTGTTGGTGAGCTTTTAACGGTAACAGTCGGGGTGAATATTATGCCCGATGACTGCTTGCTGAATTCGCGGTAACTGCTGATACTGAACAGGAAACTGAGCGACATGAAAGAAATTAGCAGAACAGCTGTCCAGAATGCAATTTTCCTTATAAAAACGGATGAAGAAATGATAAACATTATCACGGAAATCAAACCGAGGATAAATCCGGAAAGGCCTAATTTCGCCCACTGGTTTGATGAAAATATATCGCGGGCATCGGACCACCAGGATTTGAGAAAAAACTCCGGGATTGGCTCCATCTTATCGATAATCCTGCTGTTCGCCAGTTTCAGGTTAAACTTAATGTCTTCATCGGTTGGATCCAGTTTATGGGCCTTTTCATAAAATAATACAGCCGATGGTATATCATTCAGTTTAAAATAAGCATTACCCAGGTTGAAATACAGGCTGGCCGATTCATATCCTGAAGCAATTACAGACTCGTATTGCACTACTGCTTCCAGGTAACTGGCTGATGAATACAATTGGTTTGCCTGTTCCATCACGCTTACCTGCTGTGCCGGCTGTCCCACGGCAATCTTTCCCGCCAGGAGAATACAAATGATAATCACCAGGTTCTTCATGAAGAAAGTTATTTCAATTCCTGTTCTATGTTACTGATCACTGTCAGGGCTTCATCATAGATGCCCTGCATTTTGCCGGTTTTATCCCCGGGAGCAAACCTGGCAAACTCACAATTCTCTAATATCTCAGTGAATTGCCGGATGTTTTCCGGACTGATTTTTTTATCTGCCAGGCGATGGTTTACACTTTCGATCGAAAGATCAGAAAGTGGGATGTTGAATTTATTGCTGATATATCCCCAAAGGGCACGCGAAATCTCTTCAAAGAATGCCTCTGTTGCATTATTTGCTAGGTACTCACCGGCTTTTTTAAGGTTTTTCCTGGCAACCTTATTGGCTTTCCTGTTTCTGACAAGGGCGATATTGCCTTTCTGTTTTTTATTCCGGGCCCAGTATATTAAAAATCCGGTAAAAAGTACCAGTGGCAAGATAATCCAGAATAAAAACCCGCCCGATGCAATGAAAAATGAATTCATCCTCTTCAGGTCCGCATTTCCGGCCTTTATATGACGAATATCCGAACCGATGAATTCTATATCTTTCTGGCTGACACCACTATAGGTAATCCCCCCGGGATCTTCATCGCCCTTATTGACCTTTATTTTGTAAGATGGCGTCGAAAGCCGGGTATAGGATTGCTTTACGGGATCAAAATACGAGAATGGCACTGCTTTGATCTGGAATTCACCGGGATTCCTTGGAATGATCAGATATTCAAATGTGCGGCTGCCTGATATGCCGCTGTTGTTTTTCGAAAGGTTGTTGGTTATTTTTGGGTCATAGGTCTCGAAATCAGGAGGGAATACTACCGGCAAGGCCTCTATTAATTCCAGGTTGCCTTTTCCTGTGACGGTTATTTTAAGCGTCAGGGGCTCATTGGTTTTAAGTTCAGTTCTGTCAATTTCCGATGCGATGGTAAAAGAACCGACCGCTCCGCTGAAATCCACAGCCTTTCCTTCGGAAGGCAGCGGCTTTACATCTATTGTCAGGGGATTCGACTCTATGTTCATCTGGACATTCTGGAAATTCCGGTTAAAAAACGGATCATTGAAGAAGCTGTCGAAAAACGGATCTCGTGATCGGGAACCTTCAACTTTTACCTGTGCAACGCACTCCAGTTCCATGGGCTCAATCCTGATTTCCCCGCTTCGCTGGGCATAAAGTGCAATTTTCCGGAGGTCGGCCACAACATATTCCTTGCCGTTGATCACTTCGGTGGATTGCTTCAGCGGATCATTGTCGTTCAACAGGCTCTTTGACCAGAATCCGGGAAAAGAAGATATTTTACTGATATTGATCTGGGAAATCGGGACCGTGGTATAAATTTTATACGTAATGATTATTTGTTCACCCTGGTAAGGCCTGGATTTATCAAGAGATGCTTTGATAAAAATATCATTTTTCCCGGGGGTACCCTGGCTGGCCTGGGTTTGACGCTGACCTCCACCCTGTGTTGCAGGCGTTTGAGGACTGGAAGATTTTCCAACACTTATATTCAGTGAATTGGATTGAAAAGATTTTCCACCGGCTATTATTTTTGCCGGTGCGATAGCGAAGGTTCCTTCCTTAGCCGCCTGCAGGTAATAGGTGAATGTCAGCTGGTATGATTGTGAAACTTTTCCGTTTACGAACTGATAGCTCTGGTTGGTCGATTGGTTGGGACCGCTTAACACATTGAATCCCTCAAAGTCAGGGCCTTCAAATTTATCTACCTGCTGGTTGACCGTATATACCGCCCTGAATTGCTCACCTAACTGGACATTATTTTTAGTTGCCCCGGTGAATTCAATATCCTGGGCAATTAATCCTGAAACTGCCACAGCCAGGAAAGCCGCTATTAGTGATATTTTCAGGATCCTTATCATTTCAATTCCGTTTGTTACCAGTCTTTTTCGGTTTTTACTATTCTTGTTGATTGGATTTTAGCCTCCTGGAGCTTTTCAAGCGTCTGCTTTTCATCATTTTTCAGGGCTTCCAGTATCCTTTCGGCATCTTCCTTCGATATCTGCTGGGGTTGTGATTGTTGCTGCTGCTCTTCCTGCTTTTGCTGATCCTGGTTGGCCTGGTCTTCCTTCTGCTGGTCCTGCTTGTCCTGGTTTTGCTGTTTTTCTTTATTCTCGTCCTGCTGGTCTTTTTTGTCTTTGTCCTGCTGCTGGTTTTGCTGCTGTTGCTGCGATTTTTCCAGCATCTTCTGGGCATAGGCAAGGTTGTATTTCGCATCAGGATCTTCCGGGTTCAGCCGTAAGGATTGCTTGTAAGCATCTATGCTCGCGGGCAGGAATTGCTGGGCTAGTTCTGCACTGTCGAGGGAGGCTTTTAACAGGGAATTACCAAGGTTGTAATATGATTTTGAACGGGTTTCGTCGTCCATTTTAAACGTCCGCAAAGTATCAAAAGCCGCAGAGGCCTGTAAATAATTCTCCTGCATGTACCATGCGTCGCCCAGGTTATAAAAGCCTTTGTGAGAAGCTTTGCCTGACTGGGTGGATTTCAGGTATTCGATCTCGGCCTGCTGGTAATTATTATCTTCATATTCCCTGTTCCCCTGCCTGATGTGGCGGTTCTCCTGCTGTGACCAGGAGAGCAGCGTCATGGCCGTGAACAGAATAATCATATGGGAACGGTTAGCTTTCATTGTTTATTACCGGTTGAATAGTTTAATTCTTCCTGCCCACCTGCTCTTCTTATCAGGGATAAGGAATTCCAATAGCAGGAGTATCAGGCTGATAGCCAGGAAATACTGGAACCGTCCTTCATATTCTGAAAACATCCTTGTTTCTATTTCCTGCTTTTCCAGCGTATTTATTTCATCAATGATCCTGATCAATCCGTCCTGACCGGTGGATGCCCTCACGTAAATGCCATTCCCGGCAGACGCCAGCTGCTGCAATATAGTTTCGTCCAGCCTGGAGACAATGGTTTTGCCCTGCCTGTCGGTCTTGTACCCGGTTTGCCTTCCATAGGAATCAAACAGCGGGATTGGTGAACCATCCGGTGACCCCATTCCTATGGTAAAGATCTTTATTCCCTTTTCTACGGCTGCCTTGGCGGATTCCATGAAATCCCCCTCATGGTTTTCACCATCGGTGATAATAATGATCGCCTTGCTCCTGTCATCCCCTTTGAATGACTGGATTGAAAGATCAATAGCATCATTAATTGCCGTCCCCTGGGTAGGTACCATCTGGGTGGAAATGGTGGATAAAAACATCTTTGCTGCCGAATAATCGGTGGTGATTGGCAATTGAACATAGGCTTTTCCGGCAAAGACGACAATACCGATCCGGTCGCCTTCAAGCCGGTCAATAAGTTTGGTGATCCCCTGGACAGCCCGGGTAAGCCGGTCAGGGCGGATGTCCTGCGCAAGCATGCTGTTGGAAACATCAAGGGCGATAACCAGGTCGGCTCCTTTACGCTGGACCTTTTCAAGCTTGGAGCCAATCTGCGGGTTCGCCAGCCCGATGATCAGGAAACCATAAGCCAGCATGAGGATGGCAAATTTCAGCACCTGCTTTTTACCTGAAAGCATGGGCATTAGAAGTTTAATGACTTCCCATTCCCCAAATCGTTTCAAAGCCCTTTTCTTCCATACCCAATACAAAATGAAAAGGATACTGAAGACCGGGATCAGCAGCAGGGCATAAAGGAATTCTATGTGTTCAAAACGAAACATCAGGGTATACTTCTGAGTAAAGTTAATCTCGAAAAAGCTTCCAGGATCAGCAAAATAAAGGCAAACAAGGCAAGGTTCCGGTATTCTTCGTGTTTTTTCCTGAATTCCGTAACGTCGATCTTTGACTTTTCCAGCTGATCGATTTCCTGGTAAACTTCGCGTAATTTCGTATTGTCGGTTGCACGGAAATACTTCCCGTCTGTCATATCCGCCACCTTTTTAAGGAGGTCTTCATCAATCTTTACTTCCATGTTCTGGTACTGGATCCCGAATGGGGTCTGCACAGGGTAAGGGGCGTACCCGATTGTTCCCACACCGATCGTGTAAATCCTGATCCCGTAAATTTTGGCAATCTCAGCAGCCGAAAGCGGTGCTATAGATCCGGCGTTGTTCTGCCCGTCAGTCAGTAAAATGATCACTTTGCTGATCGCCTGGCTCTCTTTGAGCCGGTTGATCGCCGTTGCGAGCCCGTCGCCGATGGCTGTGCCATCCTGTATAAGCCCGCTTTTGATATCGTCGAGCATATCTTCGATGATCACATGATCGGTGGTCAGGGGACACTGGGTAAACGCCTCCCCGGCAAATACCACGAGGCCGATCCGGTCGTTAGGACGGCCGGCGAAAAAGTCCTGGCTGACATTTTTGGCCGCTTCCAGGCGGTCAGGTTTTAAATCCTGCGCCAGCATACTTCCTGAAATATCAAGCCCTACAATGATGTCAATCCCTTCAATGCTAACATCCTGCCTTTTTGTGGTGGATTGTGGCCTTGCCAGGGCGATGATCAGCAATATAACTGCTATTGTCCTGGCAATGAACATGAAGTGGTACAGGTAATGCCGGATGCTCTTTGGATTTTTTTCGAATACTTCGGTACTTGATACCTGCAATGCAGGCATGCTCTTCCCCCTCCTGAACCAGTACCAGGCAACCATCAGCGGCACCAGCACCAGCAGGTATAAAAAACCGGGATTAGCAAACTCTATATTCGAAAACATTATCTTGTTTTATTTTGTTCAACATCCACTAACTGGCCGGTGCCGGTATTTTCCGGCACCCTGCCTGGCTTAGTTCCTCTTACAAAATCTATACAATCATTTAAGCATTGGTCATTTTCAAGCGGCAAGGGCTGTTCCTTCGCAAACTTGACCAGGTCGGCAAGGCTAAGCACCTGGAGCAGCTTTTCCCGTGTAGGGGCATTGATATCCGTTTGCCGAAGCGCAGCCTGGATCTCGCCGGTTGTCATCTCCATCGCCCTGACAGGGAACCTTAATTCAATATATTCCCTCACAATTTCCGTCATTTCGGAATAATACTCCTTGATCCTGCCAGACTGCCATAACTTTTTGATCCTGAGACCTTCAAGCGCTTCCAATGCCGCCTCATCCGGCGGGATGTTTACATTCAGCCTGCTGACAACTACCGGCTTGATCTGTTTCTTCGTTTTTAAATAATAATAAACAAGCCCGGCAAGTAGTAAAAGAATGAGAACCAGCCCGATCCAGGGTAACATCTCCCTGAAGGAGACAGGGGCCTTTAGCGGGGGTTTGATGGGCTTGATATCGGCTTGCTGGTCGGTCTGAATGGTCTGGACATCAATCTTTACCGGCATTGTCTCCGTGAAATAAGTAGCTGTATCCCCTTTGTGCGAATATTTGAAAACTACGGGCCGGATTACGTAAGAACCGGAATCAAAGGAAGTTACAGTCAGGTTTTGCTTTAATGTATATTTCTGGTTATCGGAAGAAAGGGTATCAATCCCTGTTTTTCTCAGGATTTCTATATTCCGGGCTAAAGTATCGGTAAGCAGTGGCCACTGGACCAGGCTTCCGGCCGGTAAGGTGACACTTAGTTCGACATTGACCTGGTCACCGATAAGGATACTGTTTTTCTCTGGTTTTATCGATGCCGAGGAATATTGCCCTTGCACCACTACCGAAGCTGAGGCAGTGACCAGTATGAGAATTATTATATGTTTCCAGCACTGTATCATTTAATACCTGGATTCCCGTACTTTAAAAAGGTTCATCAGGGGCCTGACATAATTTTCTCCGGTAGGAATAGTAGCCATATCTACCCCGAGTCGTTTAAATGTCTGGTTCAGCTTCTGATCAAGGCTGTTCCAATAATTGCTGTAATTACTCCGTAATCCCGGGTCATTGGTGTCGATCCACATGGATTTGCCGGATTCTTTGTTGAAGATCTTGACCATACCCATCACCGGTAATTCAGTTTCCCGCCAGTCGTAAACCCTGACGGCAACCATATCATGCTTCCGGCTTGCAATGCGTAAAGCCTGCTCAAAATCTTTATCCATGAAATCCGATATCATGAAGGCAATGCATTTTTTCTTGATCGCATTTGTAAGAAAGCGGAGCCCTTCTGAAATATTGGTCTTCTGGCTTGTAGGGTGAAAATCAATAAGTTCCCTGATGATTCGTAATATATGGCTTTTGCCTTTTTTGGGAGGGATGAATTTTTCAATACGGTCGCTGAAGAATATTACCCCTACCTTATCATTGTTCTGGATTGCTGAAAAAGCCAGTACTGCGGCTATCTCTGTGATCAGGTCCTCTTTGAGCTGCTGTTTTGTACCGAATTCATTCGAACCGCTGACATCGATCACAAGCATCACTGTCAATTCCCTTTCCTCATCAAATATCTTCACATAAGGATGATTGAACCTTGCAGTGACATTCCAGTCGATGGCACGGATGTCATCCCCGTATTGGTACTCCCTTACTTCGCTGAATGTCATCCCTTTTCCTTTAAAAGCGGAATGATAATGACCGGAAAACACCTGGTGCGACAGCCCACGTGTCTTGATCTCTATCTTTCGTACTTTTTTAAGGATTTCTGAGGTTTCCATACTTTAATTAATTCCAAATTCCAGGTTCCAAATTCCAAATTCCAGGTTCCAAATTCCAAATTTCAGGTTCCAAATCAGCGTAAATTATTTTTGGAATTTGGAATCAGGAATTTGGAATTGACTAAGGAACTTCCACTGTATTAAGTATCTCGTTAATAATGTCTTCCGTAGTGATATTTTCTGCTTCGGCTTCATAGGTCAGGCCGATGCGGTGGCGCATTACGTCGTGCGCTACAGCCCTTACGTCTTCGGGGATCACATAACCCCTCCTTTTAATGAACGCGAAGGCTTTGGCTGCCAGTGCAAGGTTGATCGAAGCACGGGGGGATGCACCGTAGTGGATCAGGGGCTCGAATTTACTCAGCTTATACTCGGATGGGTATCTTGATGAGAAGACAATATCTGTAATATAATTTTCGATCTTCTCATCCAGGTAAACATCCCTTACCACTTCCCTGGCTTTCTTGATATCGGCCGGTTTGATAATGGTATTTACTGTTGGGTTCGACCAGGAAATATTCTGCCGAAGGATCCTTTTTTCCTCATCTTTATCCGGGTAACCGATGATCACCTTAAGCATGAAACGGTCGACCTGGGCTTCAGGCAGGGGATAGGTACCTTCCTGCTCGATCGGGTTCTGGGTTGCCAGCACCATGAAAGGCTCCTCAAGCTGATAGGTATGATCGCCGATGGTAACCTGGCGTTCCTGCATGGCCTCCAAAAGGGCGCTCTGAACTTTTGCCGGGGAACGGTTGATTTCGTCGGCCAGGATAAAGTTGGCAAAAATAGGCCCTTTCCTTACCTGGAATTCTTCCTTTTTCTGACTGTAGATCATCGTACCGGTTAAATCGGCTGGCAACAGGTCGGGGGTGAACTGGATCCGGCTGAAATATGCATCGATAACCTGGGCAAGCGATTTGATCGCCAGGGTTTTGGCCAGACCTGGTACCCCTTCAAGCAAAATATGCCCGTTGGATAATAGCCCGATCAGCAGGCGCTCCACCATATGCTTCTGCCCGATGATCACCTTGCCCATTTCCAGGCTGATAATATCCACGAAAGCGCTCTCCTGCTGGATACGCTCGTTCAGTGCCTTGATATCTGTTTCCATCTTTATTGAATTTGTTAACGCGGCACAAATGTAAGCCTTGCAAGCCTAAGACAGGCAGGGCTTTATGTTAAAAGTTGTTAAAGCCCCTGTTAAAGATTGTTAAGGATGGGTTTAAAGGACGGTCGCAGAATTAAATCTCAAACAAACTGTCATCCCTTTTGATGAGATGAAGTATTTCCTGGAAGAGTTTATCATGCAGGGGAGTAATCAGCTTTCTCAGTTCGAAAGCTTCTTCCAGCAGGTCCATATTTTTTGATTCGTGGAAAATTACTGATGTTTTTGACCAGAGCTGGTAATGATCATGCCAGTTCCCCAACTCCTGCCCGAAGTTTTTCATCCGGTTGAAAGCAGACTTGGTTACCTTGTGGCTGTATTGTGAATGGTACACCATTTCTGCTACATAACCGTTTTCCTTAAACCGTGTACGGAACCTGTGCAGCATTTCAGGCTTGTCAAGGTCGTACCGCTTTCTTTTCAGCTTTTCCATCGACTGATGAAGCCTTTTATACAGGGTTAGTTCAAGGTAAGCGTCATCGAGGGGTTCAAGGGCTTCTTCAACCTGGGCGGAAATGATATCAAGGGCAGTGTAATCGAAATCCACAGATTTCATGAAAAATGCATTGCGCTGGGCCTCTATCCTTTTTTCATAATATTCTTTGATGAGGGGAAAAGGTTTTCCAAAATCCTTTTCAATTTTTTCAACCAGGCTGATCTGGACCTGGTCGTCCCGTATGGTGCCCCCGGCTTTGAACATAAGGCGCAATGGCTCAATTATCTTCGGAGTGAGAAGGGGCTCCTCGTAAACCCTGTCAAGGGACCGGATAATAGACCGCAGCCTTTTTACTGCCACCCTGTATTCGTGTATTGCCTCCGTGTCATATTCTTCCATTGCTTTTTGCAGGTTCACCCTGAACTGCCCAAGGTAGCGCGAAAAATAATTCTGTATGACAAATTTAAAGGTCCCTTGCTCTAGCATCTGATTACTGATAAACCTGGAATTGAGGTAAGAAAAGGTAAAAATAAAGAAGAAATGTCATTACCCATGTTAAGTAAAGATTAAATTTCAACTATTACCCCGATTGAGGGCAAAATAATCCCTGTTTCGGAATCGATCTGCCGGAGCTGGTAGTGCTGGTTAGCCGGCGGATCTGCATAAACTTTGTTGCCCGATGGGTCAAGATTGGTGTAATTTGGCGGATTTTCCGACTTGAAATTGTACACATTCTGTACATCCACATAAAGGTTTAATGACCATTTAGGGAAGAAGTAGGTTTTATCGATCCGGATGTCCAGTTGATGAAATGCCGCCAGTCGCAGTTCATTAAAGCGGTTATAGTCAGGATATTCCGTTCCTCTTGCATCCCAGGCCGGTACATATGCGGATGTTTCCAGGTCGGCAGGTGTATAGGGGGCACCACCTACATATCTCCATTTGGCGCCGATTTCCCAGTTCTTTTTGAAGCTGCGCAAAACAGTCAGGTTGATAATGTTACGGTTGTCCCATGCAGAAGGCACAAATTCATCGTATTTGTCGGTGAACTTACTGATCACAAAGGTGTACGACAGGATAACATTAAAACCGAAGAAAGATTTATCCTGGGCCAGTAATTCCATTCCATAAGCCTTGCCGTCAGATACCGAAATGATCTCTTCATCCCCGAAAGTTCCGTAATCTGCGCTTTTACTTGCAATATTGATGGAATCCCGGACCGAAAACGGATAATCATGGTAAAATTTGTAAAATCCTTCAAGACTGATTTTTGCATCCTTTTTCGGAAGGTACTCAAATCCGAAAACGATATGATCAGCTGAAAGATACCGTATATCATTTTCCTGGTTTACAAGCACGCCTTCATTATTCCTGAAGCCGAAACTGGTATATGATGGACGCTGATAATACCTGCCTGTATTGAAATTTAGGAAAAGCGTTTCCGTCAGCCCGTATGATGCAGATAATCGCGGGGACACCTGGTGGAGGAGATTCGACATGTGACCGGTGAAATCATTGGCATCCATCCTCACCCCTAATGACAGTATCAACCTGTCCTTTAAAAAGTTTTTGCTGAGCTGACCGAATGCATTCCAGAAAAGGATGTTGATATCGGATGTGTAATCCACCGGATCGTAAACACCTTCTGTATAGCTCCTTTGAAAGGTCTTATTGGTATAATGGGCGAATTCCAATCCTCCCCCATAAGTGTATTTAAATGAGCCTTTGCGGGTGGTGTGCTCCGCCCTCAGCTTATTTTCAGCCTCCTGCGAAATATAATCATAGTTGAGGGAATCGGTTTCATCGTTGTTTTCATATTTGTAAGCCCTGTTGTTGAGCATATTCCGGCTTAAAACAATATCTGTGAATCCGTTTTTGTGAAAATGCTTATAAACTGCACCTAAAGTATAGGACCATTGCTCGTTTACAGGTAAATATCCTAAAATGTAGCTCTGGCTCTCATCAGGATTTTCCAGGTCTGTATTCAGTTTTGATTTGTCAATTGATCCCAGCCCTATGAATGTTAATTCATTTTTCTGGCTTAAACTGATCTTGTACTTCAGCAGGAAATCGTCATATTTAGGGAGAAAAGGAAGTCCCAGGACATCGAACAGGAACTGGAGATATGAACGCCTGTAAGAGAAAAGCACTGTGGAATGATCGCTGACAGGGCCATTAAGGGTGAGCGCCAGGTCGGTTGCACCAATTGCGCCTCGAAACACGAATTTTTCCTTATTCCCGTCAATCAGTTTCATATCGAGTAGCGAGCTGAGCGATTTACCCCTGTCGGCAGGGAATGCGCCCGAATAAAAGTCCACTTCCCGGATGAAATCGGCGTTAACAATCCCTACCGGGCCCCCGGAGGATCCCTGGGTAGCGAAATGGTTCAGGTTTGGAATTTCAATGCCGTCGAGGTAAAAGGCATTCTCATTTCCTCCGCCACCCCTGACAATGATATCATTACGGAAAGCCGGCGTCGACGAAACACCGGGAAGTATCTGGATAACCCTTGAAATATCACGGTTCCCGCCAGGATTTTTCTCTATCTCCGAAATCTGTAATGTCCGCAGGGATAGCGGGCTTTCTTCGATCCTCGCGAACGGGGAAGCGGTAACAACTACTTCCTGCAATTCGAATTCTTTGGGTTTCATCGCGATATCGATAAATGAGGCCCTGGCATTGGTCACCATAAAATCTTCAGTGACTTTGGTTTCATAGCCTACTGCTGAAACTGCGAGTTTTATATAACCGGGTTCCAGCCCGGAGAATAAATAATTACCCTCAGCATCCGACGATGTCCCTGTCGTAGTTTCAAAAACAATTATATTGGCATAAGGAATGGATTCATTGTTGGTTTCATCGAAGATCCGTCCTTTTATTGAACCTTGCTGGGAAAATACAAGGAGTGGAAATACCAACGGGAATATAAGCAGGATAATAAATTTACGTAGCATATGGTGTTAGTTCAATTTATTGTTTAATGAATAATTAAAAACGTTAAACAAGAAGTAATACAAAATGTTCAGATAATTTTTCCAAGTGCATTTTTATAAGCTGAAATAGCCCTTTCCCGTGCTTCCTTGTGATCCACTACTGGCTTTGGATATCGTGATGATTCAAATTCCGGGACCCACTTAAGAATATACTTTTTTTCAGGATCAAATTTAGCGGCTTGCAACTCAGGGTTGAAAACCCTGAAATATAGTGCGGCATCACAGCCTGTACCGGCCGCCCATTGCCAGCCTCCGTTATTGGAAGAGAGTTCGTAATCGAGCAGCTTTTTAGCGAAATAGGCTTCACCCCATCGCCAATCGATGAGCAGATGCTTCGCCAGGAAACTGGCGGTGACCATCCTGGCACGGTTGTGCATATAGCCGGTCTGGTTCAGTTCGCGCATGCCTGCATCAACGAACGGGTAGCCGGTCATGCCATGGCACCAGGCAGTAAATTGCCGTTCATCATTTACCCAGGCAATGTGGTCATATTGTGATTTAAAAGACCGGCCTTCAACGTAAGGGAAGTGCCAGAGGATCATCATGTAAAATTCCCTCCAGATCAGTTCACCCAGGTAGGTTTCGTTAAGCCGGGAAGCAATCAGCACTAATTTCCTGGTACTTATCGTGCCAAACCTGAGATGCAGGCCTAAACCGGTGGTCCCCCTGATGGCAGGATAATCCCTTGTGTGATGATAATTTCTGATCAGATTTTCGTCAATCTCCCTAGGGGGGATCGATATTTCCACATGTTTAAACCCGATAGATGTTAAAGCAGGAACTGGAAATGATGGTGTTTTGATGAAATTATCACAAAGGCCCTCTGAAGGGAAAAGCAGGATTTCCTTGCCATTGAAAATGCTTTTCCATTTTTTGGAATAAGGGGTGAATACAGTATAAGGTTCCCCGGACTCTTTAATCACCTCATCTTTTTCAAAAATCACCTGGTCTTTTGCCGTAATGAAATTGATATCGTGCTGAAGTAACTGTCCCTTAACCAGCCTGTCACGCCCTAGGGCGTAAGGTTCGTAATCATGATTGGCGTAAACGGTTTTAATGTCATATGACTTTACCAGGTCAGCAAAAATGGACTCCGGTTTTCCATACTTTATAAGCAATGAGCTGCCTGCTTTTTCGATACTGCCCTTCAGGCTTAACACTTCGGAATAGATAAAACCCACCCTTGCATCATATTGGTCCTCCAGCCTGGAGAGTATCATTTTATCGAAAATAAATACCGGCAGCACCGGGAGCCCGGCCATCAGGGCCTGGTAAAGGCCGGCATTGTCATCCAATCTCAGGTCCCGCCTGAACCAGAATATATTCAGCATTCACGGGGGTGCTAAGGGTTTAATAAATCGGAGAGTGCAGATTGCAGGTTTTCAAACCTGAAATGGTAGCCTTCCCCGGTCAACCTGCCGGGAAGTATGTTCTGGCTGGCCAATACGGTTTCATCAGCCATTTTTCCAAGACCTGCCCTGATAAAAATAGCAGGAATTTTGATCCGGACAGGCTTTCGTAAAAGCTTCCCGCATATCCGGACAAAGTCAGTCATCCTGGCAGGGCAGGGGGCAGTCAGATTATAAATCCCGGAACATGAGGGGTTCTCAAGTAAATAGCTGATGATACTTATATGGTCGATAATATGGATCCATGACAGCCATTGGTTTCCCGGGCCGGGCACAGTGCCAAATCCAAAGCGGAATGAAAGGCGCAACTTCTTCAGCAATCCCCCGCCATTGCCAAGTACCAGGCCGGTCCGGATAATAACCAGCCTGTCGGTGAATTCTGAAGCGGGCAGAACGGACTTTTCCCATTCCCCGGTGAGTTCAGCGATAAATCCTTTGCCCGCGGGATGCGTTTCATCCGAAGCCTGATCAAGCGGGGTTCCGTAATACCCGATAGCTGAACCCTGGATCAGGACAGCAGGCCGGGTTTTGGACAGGCGGATAGCCTCCACCAGCAAACGACCGGTCTCCACCCTGCTTTCCCGGATTAGCTTTTTCCGTTTCGTCGTCCACCGCCCGGATGCAATGCTTTCCCCGGCAAGGTTGATAATCGCATCAAAATGTGTCAGGTGACCGGCCAGGGAATCTGCTGAGATACCATCCCATTCGATTATTTCAGCGCTTTGGCCAAGGATTTCCTTTGCCCTCTGGCTGTTTCTCGTTACACCGGTAGGAAAATGCCCGGCAATGGCCAGCTCTTTCATTAACTCCTTACCAATAAAGCCACTTGCACCTATGACCAACACTTTCATAAAATGGAATTAAATCAAGCACTACATCCTGACAACCTCTACCTGACATTCTTGCCTGCATTGCCCAAAAACCGTAAATTTACCCAAAATTTATCATTTCCAGGCCGGCAATCTTGAAAACGTCGATCAAATACCGTGAGATCTGGATTATCGCCTATCCGATAATCATTGGAAGTGTTGCCCAGAATATTCTGAATGTTACTGATACAGCCTTTTTGGGACGTGTCGGTGAGATTGCCCTTGGTGCCGGTGCTATCGGTGGTATTTTTTACCTGATCTTCAGCATGCTGGCCTGGGGATTTGGAATCGGGACACAGATAATTATTGCAAGACGGAATGGTGAACAATCATTCACTGAAATTGGCCGGACTTTCCAGCATGGCTTATATTTCATGCTTCCGCTGGCCCTCACATTATTCAGTGTCATGCAGTTTTTCTCGTCTGATATTATGCTTCATATCATACAGTCGCAGGCAATATTCGACAGTTTTCAGGAGTACATAAAATACCGGTCATACGGGATATTTTTTGCGGGGACAAACATGCTTTTTACCGGCTTATATATTGGAATCGCGAAAACCAGGGTCATAACCTGGGCAACAATTACTTCTGCTTCCGTCAATATAATCCTGGATTACGGCTTGATCTTCGGAAACCTGGGCCTGCCAGAGATGGGAATTGGCGGAGCTGCCCTGGCTTCTGTGATCGCAGAGTTTTCAGCAACTGTCCTTTTTATTGTTTATACTTTAATGCGTCTTGATACCGGTAAATACATGCTTTTCAAAAAGTGGGGATTTGACGAGTCTTTGTACCGGCGTATGATCCGGGTCGGGTCCCCGGTCATGTTTCAGAATTTCTTTTCCATGGCTGCCTGGCTTACTTTTTTCCTTTTCATCGAAAAGTTGGGTGAACAGGCCCTCGCGGTTTCGAATATAATCCGGAGCTTTTATATTATCCTGATCATTCCGATGTGGGGATTTTCTTCTGCAACCAATTCCCTGGTCAGCAATCTCATAGGCCAGGGAAAGCAGGACCAGGTCCTGTCATTTGTTTATAAAGTAGTCAGACTTTGTGCTTTAGGTGTATTATTCCTGGTTATCCTTGGATCGGTCTTTCCTTTTGAAGCCCTGAAAATATACACCAACGATCCTATTCTCATAGAAGCATCTTTACCGGCGCTTTATGTGATCAATGTCGCAGCTTTCTTTCTTGCAGTTGGATTTATTTTTTTCAGTGCTGTTTCGGGCACGGGGAAAACACAGGTTTCATTTCTTATCGAAATGGTGGTGATCTTTTTCTACCTGATCATTGGATTTGTACTGGCAGATGTTTTACACCTGGAAGTACAATATGTCTGGATTACAGAGTGTTTTTATTCCGTTTGCCTTGGTGCATTATCATTCCTATACCTCAAATCGGGTAAATGGAAATCCACCCGGGTTTAATTTCTTTCCTTTTGTATTCACCTTGATGCAGGCGAGAGAAGTAAGCCGAACTGATCAAATCAAGCCCGGCGGGTCAGCGCAACCTTGCATATACAGCAGGGGGAGTGATGGAGGTGTCCATCCTTGTTTCAATGACGTCCTGAAAGTCTTGCAGAAAGCGTGAGAGTTTGCCGTATTGCAAACCTCTTTGCCGGAGATAGGTGCCTAACTCCGCGAGATTTGCCCACCCCTTTTCATTGGCGCAGCTGTTAACCCCTTCTTTTAAAATCACTACTAATTCAGAGTGGTTCATGGTTTAAATTTTAAAGAATTGTTAACAAGAATTACAAATATACAAAATAGATATTTAAAAGTCCAGTACCTTTTGACCTCAGATTAGCTTAATTATGAAATTTTTAACAATTATTCCCCTTTGGCTTATCCCATCTGAAACTTTTGCGATGAAACGGGGTGATCCCATAAAACTCAATGGCTTTGCGATGTAATTCAGTCGGGTAACCTTTATTTTTATCCCAGGCATATCCAGGGAACTTTTCAGCCAGACTTATCATGAAATCATCGCGGTATGTTTTAGCCAGGATGGATGCGGATGCGATACTGAGGTAAAGCCCATCGCCTTTAATAATGCACTGGTGTTGTATCCCCGGGTAGTTATGAAAGCGGTTTCCGTCAACCAGGATCAGTTCAGGCCTGGACGTTAATTTTTCAATGGCAAGGTGCATGGCCAGTATGGAGGCATTCAGGATGTTTACCCGGTCAATCATCTCATTATCGACCGAAGCTACGGCCCAGGATATGGCATCTTTTTCTATGATAATTCTTAGTTTTTCCCTTTGCAGGGCTGTCAGCTTTTTAGAATCATTGAGTAAAGGATGGGTGTAACCAGGCGGCAATATAACAGCAGCAGCAAACACAGGACCGGCAAGGCATCCGCGGCCGGCTTCATCACATCCGGCTTCGATCATGCTCCCGGTAAATGAAGATTTAAGCATTGAAAAAATGCAGGTAATTGTTTGCCAGGACCAGGAATAAAAACACCAGCAAGGCTATTTCGTTCAGAATGGACTTCTTAAAAAGATTATAGTAATGTGCAATCATTATGCCTGACGGGATGAAGACCAGAGTATTGTAATCAGCTTTTCCGGAAAACAGGATCAGTGGCAGCGTAAATGCTACGAGCCATGCAGTTGCTGCCATTTTTTTTCTGAAATTGATGCTGAATGAGCTGAGTGTCCCTGTGATTCGCATAAAGGCAGGTAAAAGCATGAAAATGGCAAACAATGTCCATACGGCTAACTGCGAAATGCTTTTATTGATTTGAATTTCAAGGACATCACTAAAAAAGTCATGGTATGCTGATAATGCTGCATTAAGCTGGTCGGTCCAGAAAAAATAAAAGAGCAGGTAAAGGTAAGGAAGTGATACCGCGATAAGCGAAATGATGATATTTCTCCCGTTAACTGTACCATAAATGAGCAAAGCAAGCCATATGAAAAGGAATAAAATGATTGCCAGCGGATAGATCAATGAAAGGATAGAAATTAAAATGCTTGCATTAAACACCTCCATATAATTCTCAGGTTCATCATTCATTTTATATATGGTATGAAGGAACCAGGTGAAAAAAGGAAGGCTGAGTATAACAGGATACGAGCAAAGTGTCAATGGATTGCTGCTGATCAGGAGAATGAAGACGAAGGCCGGCAGAATATTATTTTTAGGCGTCAGATCATGATACACCAGGATATTGTTGAGTGTCAGCGCTGAGATAAAAACAATGGCAACAGCTACAGCCGGGCTTGCAAAATCAAGCATGTTCAGCACATAATGTGCAAGGTTGTATAATGGGGTGATGAGCTGAGGTTCAACAGGCAGACCGGGATTGGCCAGAAATCCCGGGATCCAGATAGCTGCAGTGATAAGGACCAGTGCAAAATACTGGATCAGGAAACTCGACCTGAAGAATTTAATCAGCATGGTTTTAATTATATATAGATGATGCTTATTTCAAGTACTTCAGCAAATCCTTCCCAAGATCCTTACGAAACGCCTTGTTTTCATAATGAATGGCATCAGCATTCCGGTAAGATTTTTCAAAAGCTTCATTAATAGTTTGTCCGAATGAGGTTACGGCAATTACCCTGCCTCCGCTTGACAAAATATCTTTTTCTCCCTTGCCGGCTTTTGTGCCCGCATGAAAGACGATACTATCCTGCACATTTTCCAATCCCGTTATTGGCTTGCCTTTTTCGTAATCGCCGGGGTACCCGGAAGAAACCAGCATGACTGTTGCAGCATACCGTGGATCGGTTTCGATTTTCTTCGTGTTAAGTGTTTGATTACCAACAGATATAAACAGGTCCAGCAGGTCATTCTTAATCCTTGGGATCACTGATTCGGCTTCGGGGTCGCCCATGCGAGCATTGTATTCTATGACGAATGGCTCCCCGGCGACATTGATCAGGCCAAAAAAGATAAATCCTCTATAATCGATCCCATCTTCAACAAGGCCTATATGGGTTGGTTTGATTATCCTGTCTTCGACTTTCTTCATGAAGGTTGCATCAGCAAATGGCACCGGTGAAACCGAGCCCATTCCCCCGGTGTTAGGACCGGTATCTCCTTCGCCAATCCTTTTATAATCTTTGGCAGATGGCAATACCAGGTAATCTTTTCCGTCGGTCAGTGTAAAGGCCGACATTTCAATGCCTTCCAGGAACTCCTCAATTACCACCTTGCCGCTTGCCTGGCCGAATTTAGATTCCAGCAGCATCTCCCTGAGTTCAGTTACCGCTTCCTGCAAATTGCTGCAAATTACCACCCCTTTTCCTGCTGCCAGCCCATCTGCTTTTAAAACATAAGGCGGTTTCATCGTGGCCAGGAAATCTTCCGCATCCCGGATTTTTTCACTGGTAAATGTCTGGTATTTTGCCGTTGGAATATTGTGTTTTCTGAGAAAAGCCTTGGCGAAATCCTTGCTGCCTTCCAGCATGGCAGCCTGTTTAACCGGACCGATAACGGGTATCGGTCTCAGGACAGGATCATCCAGGAAATAATCATGGATCCCTTCAACCAGCGGAACTTCAGGGCCGACAACAACGAGACCGATATTTTTTTCCAGTACTAATTTACCTATGGCTTCAAAATCGGTAACCGAAAGATTCACATTCTTACCATGTGATGCGGTTCCGGCATTTCCCGGACCAATGTAAAGCTGCTCAAGGAGTGGACTTTGCCGGATTTTCCATGCAAGAGCGTGCTCCCGTCCCCCGGAACCCAGGATCAAAACATTCATTTGGAGATGTATTAGGGGTTTGAATCTAAAGCTTTTTCCATTGAATTCCAGAGCCTGTCGGCTGTTTTTTGCCAGGAAAAATCGAGCTTGCGTTCCCGTGCAGCTTCGTTGAGTGTCGCTGTTACCGAAGGATCGGTAGCAATTTTTACCATGCCCTCGCAGATTGACCGTACTGAAAACGGATCGACAAGGATGGCCGCATCGCCTGCAACCTCGGGCATGGAAGTGACATTTGATGTGATGACGGGGGTTTCGCAGTAAAATGCCTCGAGAATCGGGATACCAAAGCCTTCAAAGTATGAAACGTAGGTCAATGCTGCGGCGGAGGCTATGACCCTGTTCAGTTCGTCAGGTTCAAGACGGCCGCAGAATTCCACGTCCATATTAAATTTCATTTTGTCATAGGATTCCTTGATGCTGCTGGTCCACCATTTTTTCTGCCCGATGATGAGAAGTTTCATCTTAATGCCGGTTTCCTCGCGGAAAAGATCGAAGGCCCTGAACAGGTTAGCCAGGTTTTTCCTGGGATGAAGTGCGCCAACGAATACAAAATAGGGGACACCTCCGGTATATTTTGCCCTGACCAGGAATTTCTCCGAGTCGGGGATGGGCATATACCTGTCGTTTGCACCATTGTAAACCACGTCGATTTTATCTGCGGAAACATGGTACTGGTTTGTTATATCCCTTTTGGAGAACTCTGATACTGTGGCAATCCGGCAGGCCTTACGGGCATATTGCGGAAAATAGTGACGGTAAAATGTTCTTTCAGGATATGGCAGATCATCAGGGTAATGCTCGAAATTCAGGTCGTGGATAACATTCATCGATTTTACCGGAGAGGTAAGCGACAGGTAACCATCAGGAGAAAAAAACAGGTCAGGCTGGATCTTTTTTAATGCGCGGGGGATTGATTTTTCAAACCATAAATAATACAAAATAGGATGCCTGGCTTGCGGAGGTATAATAACGGGGGTGATGTTCCCGGAGAAAAGGAATGAATCGTCGTATTGCCGGTCAAATAAGAAAAAGAATTGATGCTCAGGATGCTGGGTGGTGATTCTTTTTAATGTTTCATAAGAAAACCATCCGATCCCTTCGAGTTTGTTTTTCAGCAGAAGCCTGGTGTTTACAGCTATTTTCAATACAAAATCAATTAACGGAAATTTAAACTGACGTGAACATACGGGTTTTGCCCGTCAGACGTTTTTTAAATCTAATAACTTTGTACAAATTTAAATTTTTTTAAATAGGACTTACGAAGGAGGGAATATTAAATAATGCAGAAGAAGTTCCTGATTAATCTTGCTTTGTCCTTATTCCTGAATTTCCTGGTCAAACCCTTCTGGATCTTCGGGATTGACAGGACTGTGCAGAATACCGTCGGACTCGCTGATTACGGTTTTTACCTCAATATTTTCAATTTCGCCTTCCTTTTCAATATTTTGCTGGATGCGGGGATTACAAATTTCAATAACAGGAATATTGCCCAGCATGGACAGCTTTTAAACAAGCATTTCTCCAGCCTTCTCATCCTGAAGTTCCTGCTGACTTTCGGCTATATCGCTGTTACTTTTGCCGTTGCACTGATTATCGGGTACAGGGGCGATCAGTTGATCATGCTGGCCTGGGTTGGCTTCAACCAGATCCTGCTTTCTTTCATCCTATACTTACGTTCAAATGTCTCCGGTTTGATGATGTTTATCACCGACAGCTTCATTTCAGTCCTTGACCGGCTGTTAATGATACTGATATGCGCGGTTTTGCTCTGGGGAAACCTTACCGGGGGCGTGTTCAAAATAGAATGGTTTGTTTATGCCCAGACGGCGGCTTACCTGGCAACAGCCTTAACAGCCCTGGTGATCGTGATGCGGAAAGCGAAATTTACCAGGCTGACCTGGAACCGGAATTTTTCCCTGGTTATCCTTAAAAAAAGCCTGCCATTTGCCATCCTGTTTCTACTGATGGCCGTTTACAGCCGCGTTGATACTGTTTATCTTGAAAGGATGATTGATGGAGATGAAGGTGAAAGGCAAGTAGGGATCTATGCCCATGGTTTCCGCTTGCTTGATGCGGTCAACCAGTTTGCATGGCTGACTGCTGTTTTGCTCCTGCCTATCTATTCGCGGATGATAAAACTAAAGCAGGATCTGAATAAAATGGTCCGCTTACCTTTTTCCCTCCTGTTCACCTCGGCTATCATAGTAGCAATTAGTTCATATTATTACAGGCTTGAGCTCATGGAATGGCTGTATCCACGCAATGCACTGGTATCTGAAGGGCAGTTTGCCATCGATCTGGAGCAATCGGCGAAAGTGTATGGCATCCTGATGTTTGGCTTCCTGGGGAGTACCACGATGTATGTTTTCAGCACGCTCCTGACCGCCAACGGCAGTCTTAAACAGTTGAATTTCATCGCACTGGCCGGGATTTTCATCAATCTTGCCATCAATGTTATCCTTGTTCCACGGATCCAGGCCACCGGTGCAGCCATTGCAAGTCTTGTAACACAATTATTCACCGCCGGTTCCTACATGATCATCGCTAATAATTATTTCCGGTTCAGGATTGATTACAGGTTCATTGCCACTCTGGGACTGTTTGCATTAATTGTAACCGGTCTTAATTTTCTTTCAAAAACACTGCCATACCATTGGCTGGTTAATTTTTCATTAATGTTGATAATCAGCTTAATAACGGCATTTGCATTGAAATTATTCAATCTTCCTGAAATGTACCGTCTGGTGAAGGAGAAGGCAACTTACTGACAGAATAACTTTTTGATAAAAATCTCATCTTTCAATATTTATTTCTACATTTGGCCTCTCTTTGGAAAAAACAAAGCATGACCGACCAGTTCAACCAGGAATCATTTAAAAAGGAACTCAATTCCGTTAACCTGTTGTATTTGCTCATTAAATGGAGGCTTCCACTGGTCATCATCACAGCGGTTTCCATCGTTGCAGCCGTGGTTTTTTCTTCCCCGTTTTTTATCAAGCCGAAGTTCAAATCCTCGGTGATTATGTTCCCGGTGGCAACCAATTCCATTTCTAAAGTTCTGATCAGTCAGAATTCGGGGATCAAGGAAGATATTCTTGGCATTGGCGAAGAGGAGCAGGCTGAACAGATGTTACAGATGCTGAATTCCAACCTGATCAGGGACAGGATCATTGCCAAGTACAATTTATTCGATCATTACAAAATCTCACACGATTCAAAGCATAAATACACCCGCTTGCACCGGGAATATGAAAATAATGTCAAGTTCCGGCGGACGGAGTATATGGCGGTTAAGATCACAGTTTTTGATACTGACCCGCAGGTTGCCGCGGATATGGCCAATGATATTGCTTCCCTGCTTGATTCAACAAGGAATTTTATGCAAAAGGAGAGGGCTGTCAAGGCTTTCCAGATCGTGAATACTGAATATATCAGCCTGGAACAGGAAATCAATTCTATCATCAATGGGTTAAGGTTCCTGGGAAGTAAAGGTGTTAATGATTATGAAAGGCAATCAGAAGTACTTAACCAGCAATTGGCCATTTCCCTTTCACAGAACAACCAGCATGCTGTCAGGGCAATACAGCAGAAACTGGATACCCTTGGAAAGTACGGCGGCGAGTTCCTTTCATTAAAGAACTCCCTTGAATTCAAGAATGAACAGCTTACCCTTTTAAAAACCAAATACCAGGAAGCGAAAGTTGATGCAGAACAATTCCTGCCACAAAAATTCATTGTAAACAGCGCATACAAGGCCGAGATCAAGTCGTACCCAATCAGGTGGATCATTGTGGTTGTCACTGCTTTCATCGTTTTTTTCACGGCGATTTTAACGATCATAATAGTTGAGAATTATTCGAAGTTACAGTTAAAAAAAAACTTCGGTTCCCAATAAAAACTAAACTGAATGTCAGATTTCAGAAATTAACTATATCTGAACTCAAAATGGAAAAATACTTTAATAATACCAACCTGATCAACCTGTTGCTAAAATGGAGGATCCATCTTATTGTGATCCTTGCTGCGGCATTAGTGCTGGCGGTTATATTCTCCGGCCCGTTCTTTATCACTCCAAAGTTCAAATCGGTAGCAGTTATATACCCCGCAAATGTTTCCCCGTACTCCGAAGAAAGTGAAACGGAGCAAATGTTCCAGATTCTTCAGTCACAAGACATTACCGACAGCGTGATCAATAAATTCAATCTTTCAGAACATTATAAAATAGCAAAGGATTATAAATACTATAAAACTGCGATTTATTACGAATACAGCCAGAACATCAAAATCGAAAAGACACCTTATGATGCAGTCAGAATAGAAGCACTTGATAAAGATCCTGAAATGGCTTCACAGATTGTCGAATCGATTATCGGTTTCTATAATAAAAAGGTGCGTTATATGCATAACGACAAGTACTTTGAAGTTATGGACATGTATAAGAAACTGCTTTCAAAGAAAGAAGCTGATATCGATTCTCTTAAGCAGGCATTATATAACCTCAGTGTCCAATCAGGTTTACTTGGGTATGACCAGAGTTCTGAAGAAATCATGAGAGGGTACCTGCGCACTGTAACAACTGGGGCAGCCGGCAACATCAATACTTCGGAGGTTAAACGTCTTAAGGAAAATATGGAGAAAGCCGGTGGTGACCTTATTCTGCTGACTGAATCTATTAAAAATGAAGCCCGTGCTTATACAGCCTTTAAAGTAGAATATGAAGATGCACTTCGTTTTTATGATGCCAGGCTGACTTACTGCAATGTTATCACTCATCCGTTCCCTTCCGATAAAAAATCATACCCGGTACGATGGCTGATCGTTGCTATGACACTGATCCTCACTTTCTTCTTTTCAATTGTCGTTATTTTATTAGTCGAAAACCTCAGGGTCACCAGGCTCAGAAAAAATCAAAACCAGGCACAACTTTGACCGATCGGGCGAAACTATTATGGGTTTATGGTGCCAGTGCGGCATTTATAGCCGTCAACGCCTACCTTTTTCTCCATGATGAACTATGGGGCCTGGCAGTTCCTTTCGTGTTACTGCTGCTCATTCTTTATATTTTCTCTCTCGATACAGTCCTGTTACTCATTACTTTCCTGACACCATTTGCCGTTAACCTCCAGGAAGCAGATTTCGGCCTCACCATTTCCTTACCCGGTGAGCCGCTAATGATGGGTGTCCTACTGCTTTTTATAATGAAACTGCTTCATGAGCGCTTTTATGACCACAGGATCATGAAGCACCCGGTGTCTATAGCGATCGTTATCAATCTTATCTGGTTATTCATCACCTGTTTTACCAGTGAGATACCGATCGTTTCCATGAAGTTCATGATAGCCAGGCTTTGGTTTGTTATCCCTTTCTTCTTTGCGGGGATATTACTCTTCACAGACCAGAAGAACATTAAGAAATTCCTGTGGCTGTATACAATTCCGCTTCTGATCGTGATTTTTTATACGCTGTATAACCATTCTACCTATGGATTTGACAAGCCCCACAGCAATATGGTCATGAAACCGTTTTATAACGACCACACGGCATATGGTGCTATCATCGCGATGTTCCTGCCTGTTTTTACGGGTTTTGCCTTGAGCAGGCAATTTAATAAATCATACCGCTGGATCTCCTTTATCGTGCTTGCCATCCTGGTGACCGGTATCATCTTTTCTTACAGCCGTGCTGCCTGGATCAGTGTTGCCGGTGCACTTGCCGTTTACATACTGGTTCGCCTGAGGATAAGGTTTTACTGGGTCCTGGCTGCGCTGGTAGTGGGAATCGGACTATTTTTTATGTTCCGGTTTCAATTTCTTGATAAACTTGAGAAAAATAAGCAGGATTCATCCACGGATTTTATTGAGCATGTCCAATCAATCTCAAATATCTCTTCAGATGCCTCAAACCTTGAGCGCATTAACCGCTGGGCGGCGGCCATAAGGCTATTCAAAGAAAAGCCTGTTTTTGGCTGGGGCCCGG
Organism: uncultured Bacteroidales bacterium; assembly: GCA_964371595.1. Classification (GTDB taxonomy): domain Bacteria; phylum Bacteroidota; class Bacteroidia; order Bacteroidales; family JAGOPY01; genus JAGOPY01. Next base: position 29,674 of record CAYJNJ010000042.1, read on the forward strand.
GTACTTACCAGTTTGTATATGCCCCTTATCAGCGGTCGAAAGAAAAGACCATTATTTCCACAAATTATGGGGATATGGGAAATGCCCACAGCGAATATATTGGCCCGATGGCAGAATCGGGGGTATTGGGTATGATAACTTTCCTTGGTATTGTAATTACGTCAATAATTACCGGTTTCCGCATTTACAGGCGGGGGGAATCAAAGCAAATCAGGATCATTGGCCTTTTGATCGCACTTGGGCTGATTTCTTACTATATTCATGGACTGATGAATAATTTTCTTGATACCGACAAAGCTTCAGTACCGTTCTGGGCATTTACCGCCATCCTTGTAGCTATCGATATTTATCATTCAGGGAAGGAAGAGAAGAGTCTTGAGTCTTGAGTCTTGAGTCTTTAGTCTTTAGTCTTTAGTCTTCAGTATTGGAGCCTGAGGCTTGCGGCTTGCGGCTTGAGGCTTGAGGCTAGATTTTCAGCTTTTCGAAGAGCTCAGGCAGGCGCTTGATATAGACCATTTCACGCCATTTTTTCCGGGCTTCCTCGGCCGGGGCCCCAAAATAAGTTATTCCGCCTTCAATAGATTTATCAATGGCTGAAGTTGCCAGTACGACAGCTCCTTTTCCTACAACAAGATCTTTGTTCACCGCTACTCTTCCCCAGAGGATCACATCATCCTCAATGCGGGTAACCCCGGCGATAGCGCAATGCGCCCCGATCAGGCAATGCTTTCCGATGTAGGTATCATGGCCGACCTGTACGTGGTTATCAAACTTGGTCCCTTCATCGATGATGGTATCGCCGGAAACGCCTTTATCGATACTGCAAAGGGCGCCTATCTCAACACGGTCCCTGATCACAACCCTTCCGCAGGATTCCATTTTGCGGTAGCCCGCCGGCTTTTTCTGGAAATAATATGCATCGGCCCCAATGACAGAGTTAGCATGAATGATGACATTATCACCAATTACGGTATGGTCGTAAATGCTCACGTTTGAATGAATAAGGCAGTCCTTGCCGATCTTCACATGATTGCCGATAAAAGCACCAGGCTGAAGTACAGTCCCTTCCCCGATTTGCGCCGATGGGCTGACAGAAGTATTGCTTGACTCAAAAGGACGGAAATGTTTTGCCAGCCAGACATAATCCCTGAAGGGATCATCGGAGATGATCAGGGCTTTGCCTTCAGGTCTTTCCACTTCTTTATTGATAATTATTGTAGTCGCCCTGGAATTCAGTGCTTTATCGTAGTATTTCGGATGATCAACGAAAGTGAGGTCACCTGCGGCTACCATATGAATTTCATTGATCCCGGTAATTTCAAAATCCGGATCGCCATCGAACCTGGCATTCAGCAAACTGGCGATTTCTTGAAGGGAATATGGGCGGGGAAAGTTCATTTTCAGTATTTTGAGAAACCCACCCCCTGTCCCCCTCCCTTTCGAAAAGGGAGGGGGAACCAAAGGGGGAGAGTTTATATAACTATTAGTCTTTAGCTCGTTCCGCGTAGCGATAGGTGCTTGTATCCACCTTGATCCTGTCGCCGATGTTGATAAACAGGGGGACACGAACAAGGGCCCCGGTTTCGACTTTCGCTTCTTTCAACGTGTTCGTTGCTGTGTTGCCTTTTTCACCGGGCTCGGTGTAGGTTACTTCCAGTGTTACCGTTGTAGGCATCTCGCACTGCAGAACTGTTTCTGTTTCGGAATGGAAGATCAGGTCGACGGTTACCCCTTCTTTAAGCAGGTCGGCAGCCTCCAGGAGCTTTTTTTCCACGGAAACCTGCTCGAAATTATCTGAACTCATGAAATAATAAGAATCACCGTCGGTATACAGATATTGATGGGGCCTTCTTTCGATCCTTACGATATCGATCTTCACACCGGCGATGAACGTGTTTTCCAGCACGCGGCCGTCGCGAAGGTTTTTTAATTTGGTACGCACGAAAGCGCCCCCTTTTCCGGGTTTAACATGCTGGAACTCGACAATCGACCAGAGACCATTGTTAAAATCGATGCACAATCCATTCCTGAAATCAGCGGTTGTTGCCATATTACTAGTGTTTTAGAATGATTTTCAAAATTTTGTGCAAAAGTACAGCAAATTTCGGAATAAAAAAAATCACGATAGCCAGGGTTAGCTGCAAGCCACAAGCCACAAGCCATAAGCCATAAACTCATTTTTCAGCTTGAGGCTTGAGGCTTGAAGCTTGAGGCTATTTCAATCTCTGTTCCCACATGTACTCAGCATCAAGCCGGGCCATTTCCTCGACGGATATCCCTTTTTTCAGCGCTTTCCTTGTTACGTCTTCCAGCCAGACAGGATAGTTGTAAATGGATTTGATCGTTGCATTAATTTGTTCTTCACGATACATCTGCCAGGCACTCAACTTAACGAATGCTTCAATATCCCACCTGTATTTACCGGCTTCGGCCTTCAGGCTGTCAAGCAGCTTTTCATCGGAATAAATCAGGTCTTTCATTTTTTCCATACCCCGGTTCATTTTATAAATGTCAGGGTAATTCTGATTGAAAATATACAAGGCATTCGACATCAGCATATCTTCCTCGGATGTCCCCTGGGCCAGGGCTTTTTCCCTGATGGATCCCATCCACTTTTCATCATTTGCAATTATCTTCCTGAAATGCTCCGGGCCGTAATTTACGAAATAGGTAAGAGTATCATCGTTAGACATGAGATATTGCCCCTCCTCCAAAAGAGCATCTTCGAGGCTTATACCTTTCCTTGCAGCTTTATTTATGACCTCTGTGTACCATGTTGCAACCTGCATGATGTTATTTATTTTACTGTAAACCGGATCTTGCAGGTAATGAGGGGTGTATAGTGAGTAAAGCTGGTCAATGAAGCCCCAGTCGAATTTGTGAAGGAACCTTTCGGTTATCATCAGGAAAATGAAATCCTGTTTTTCAACCTCGCTTTTTATATCCAGGTCTTTGGTGTAAGTAGGTTTCAGGTAATGATCGGGGTAAACGAGGGCGTTGAAATACCAGAAAGCTTCATTGGCAAAAATATATTTCGGGATTCGGGTATTAAAGATGTTCCAGTAATAGCTATCGGCAACCACCAGGACCATGGGCTTTATCCCCGGGTGGGCCGTATCAAAAGCCAATTCAGGGTAAGCCAGCTTTTCTCCTTTTAATGGGAAGAGGAGGTTCATTGTTTTCAGGACATCGTCATCCGTTGACAGGGGCTTGGTTGAGATTATTGTTGTGTCCACCCTGACTGAAGTCAGGGAAAAGTCAGCCAGGGGAAAGTCAGCCAGGGGAAAGTCAGCCAGGGGAAAGTCAGCCAGGGGCTGGCCCAACCTGCCTTCGATCCAGCGCAGCAAAGAATCGGCGGCGAACTGCATGCCATATTCGCTCCAATGTGTTCCATACCTGGGAAACAGGGGATATTCGCTGGTCCCTTTAAGTTGCAGAAAGTACTGATGAAAGTCGATATAATCTATTCCCAGCTCCATGGTCTTTTGCAGGTACCTGTCATAGGTTGAAGGCCCTGATTTTTTCTTTTTATAGACCGATGGGATGTATTCGGGATAGAACGAAGCCTTTCCCGGTTCAAACACCAAAACAAGGTTGATGCCTTTTTCGCGTTTCATGTATTCCTGGACATACTTTAACCGTTGCAGTTTTTTCCCGACGAACGAATCCCCCGGGTAGTCGATTGCCAGCCACGATCTTATATAATCATATTCAAAGAGCTGCCGGTTTTTCCCAACCACTGCACCTTCTGCATTCGCTTTCCTGAAAAAGTTAAAATCAAGCTGATTTTGCAATCTTACCAGTAAATTGTGGAACCCGGCACGGTCCTTAAAGTATTTCTCCACCTGCCCCTGGAATTCACCGGAAATCCATTTATCCTTCGTAAATGTGGGTTTTTCGGTAAGGTTAAAAGCACCGTTCAAAGGGGCTTCCGTAATAAAGCCGAACTGCATCTGCAACGCCGGCAACAGCATCAGTAAGATGATGAAAGCGAAAGCGATATATAGGCCAGTCTTTTTCATCAGAACCTGAAATAAATGAAGGGATTAAAACCAGTGGACATTATCGCCGCAAGGCATAAAATGAAGAATATAATACTGAAGACAATCTTCGCCGCTTCCCCGCCTCCCCGCTTCCCCGCTTCCCCGCCTCCAAGCACCCTTCCCTGCCATTCCTCCATGCCTTTTATCGCACCAAAGAATGAGAAAATAATTGCAATAACAAGGACCACCACAGTCTTCAAATCTAAATCCAGCGACTGGCCCTCACCGGAAAAACTGAACATCTTCTGCAGATACTTCATGGCATAGCTTAGCGTTTCCGATCTGAACAGCACCCAGCCAATGAGGGAGACAAAGAAAGTAAAGAGTATAGCCGGGAATTTACCGATCTTTTCAAGTAATTTAAGGAGAAAGAGCCTGTCAGCCACCAGGAACAGCCCATGGAACGCACCCCAGGCGATAAAATTCCAGGCAGCCCCATGCCAGAGGCCTGAAAGGAAGAAAACGAGCCAGAGGTTGAAATAAAGCCTGAAGGTGCCTACCCGGTTGCCGCCAAGCGGTATGTAAAGATATTCGCGCATAAACCTTCCGAGTGTCATATGCCAGCGCCGCCAGAACTCCGTAATGCTTTGCGAGATATAGGGGTTGTTGAAGTTCTCCGGGAAGTTGAAACCGATCATCAGGGCCAGGCCGATGGCCATATCAGAGTAGCCGGAGAAGTCAAAGTAGATCTGGAAAGCATAGGCAATGATACCGGCCCAGGCCTGCCCGGTACTGAAACCTGCGGGATCTAAAGCGAAGATCTTGTCGGCCTCCGCACCAAGAACATTGGCTATCAGCACTTTTTTCGATAATCCGATAATAAACCTGTAAAATCCATGAAGCCGGTTTTCGACCGTTTCGTTATACCTGCGGTTTTCGATTTGATCTGCAACAAGGTTGAACCTAACAATGGGGCCGGCGATAAGATGCGGAAACATAAGGATATACATGGCATAATCGATAATCCGCTTTAAAGGGGCATGCACATTGCGGTAAACATCAACGGTATAAGTGATCTTCTGAAAAGTAAAAAATGAAATACCGATAGGTAAGGCAATAGCTGTCCAGTGAGCTGGTGAAATTCCTAACCCGGCCAGCAGCTCATTCACATTCTCTATGAAGAAGTTAGCATATTTGAAATAAGCCAGGAGGCCGACATTCATAAAAACGGAAATCCCGGCAAGCCATTTCTTGGTTTTACCTTCGTTAATATGAATATACTTAACAAGGAAAAAATCGGCGATAATAGAACCCAGGACTATAAAAATGAAATCCGGCGCACCCCAGGAATAGAAAATGACACTTGCAAGCAGAACCCATGGATTCCTGGCTTTATACGGCAATAAATAATAAATTATCAGGAAAACCGGAAGGAAGTAGAGGAGGAAGAGGATGGAGCTGAAAACCATTTGACTGCGTGTTGAGGTTTTGAGGTTTTGAGGTTTTGGGTGGTGGAGTGGTGGAGTGGTGAAGTGGTGGGATTTTGAAGTTTTGAGGTTTTGAGGTTTTGAGGTTTGGAATTTATTTGGAATTTGGTGCTTGGAATTTGGAATTTATTTGGAATTTGGTGCTTGG
>CAYJNJ010000043.1:0-35158 GCA_964371595.1 uncultured Bacteroidales bacterium
AAATTCCAAATTCCAAATTCCAAATTCCAAATTCCAAATTCCAAATTCCAAATTCTAGATTCTAGTTTCTAGTTTCTAGTTTCTAGTTTCTATGCCCTAAGCCCTATGCCCTTTCGTAACGGTAATACATCACTGCACCGTAAACTACGTGCATCAACCCAAAGCCAATTGTCCAGAATAACAGGCCAAAATTGGTGAAGACCCCGGCCAGGATGCCCAGGACAATTTCTGTCAGGCCAAGGTAATGGACCTCGCCAAAAGTAAACTTACCGGCATTCACCAGCGCCAAACCGTAAAAGATCAGCATAGCCGAAGCGACCAGGTCCATGTTGTTCTGAAACACAAGGATCAATGTAAAAATCCCGCCCGCTGCCAGCGGTATCATCAAATGGACGAGTAAGCGCCTTGTTTGATGGGTCCAGAATGACAGTCCGGCTTTCTTTGCCTTTCTGTATGAAAAGTAAACAGCCCCCAAAACCGCCAATCCAAGGACAAGAGCCGCGTCCAGTGCAAGATTAAACCTGATGTCTAGTGTTGAGGTACTGTCCAGGCCCCGCATATATTCATCATAATGAATGTGACCTGAATCCAGGATAAAAATCCAGGCAACTGCCGCCCCTATCAAAGCACATACGCCGGCAAAAACACCGGATAACCCGCTTAGCGACAAAAACTTGGAAGACCTTTCCATGATGTCACGAATTGCCAGGAGATCTTCATTGGGATTTGATGAATTTGTTCTCATTTAAAAGTACTTTGAACTGCAAAGTTATAATTAAAATCAGAATTCCAAATATTTTGATAAAAATAATTTGTGTGAAGACATTCAGCCGGCAAAAATTTGAACATTATTTCTGCCCGGTTGTTTTAACAGTAAATCCTAACAATATGAAAAAATTATTACTCTTTTCAGCTCTTGCATTGTTTTCGGGAGTTGCATTTTCCGCAACCGTAACAATTACTAATTCGGGTTTTGCATTTTCACCCGATAATATAAGTATCAACCTTGGTGATACGGTAAACTTCCAGCTCGGAGGTATCCACAATGCTGTAGAAGTAAGTGAATCTACCTGGAGTGCCAATGGCAATACTCCTCTTCCTGGTTTTTCTCTCCCATTAGGCGGTGGACAGGTAGTTGGCCTTACTGCTGGGACGCATTTTTATGTTTGCACACCTCATGCATCAGGTGGGATGAAAGGTAAAATAACTGTTAACGACTTTTCAGGGACAGACTCTCCGGAAAAAGACGCAGGATATTTCAGTATTTATCCAAATCCGACTAATGGAAAATTTACCCTTCAAATTAAGAATTCCATGCTTTTCGAAGGTAATGCAACCATAGACGGGAACGATAATAGTCTTGAAATTTATAACTTACTTGGTGATAAAATACTTTCTTATCAAAATTTTATCCCACAACCGTCGACAGAAATAGACCTGAATTCTTATGCTCCCGGCGTTTACTTTGTGAGAATTTACGACAGGAAGAATATTTATACCCAGAGGCTGATTTTGCAGTAATCCAGGCGGATAAATACAAAAAGCAGTGCACTAAAAAAGCCCACGGTAAAAACCGATGGGCTTTTTTAATATGACTTATATTTGCCAAACTTTGAGTAAGTTTTGCCGGAATCAGCTGTTTAATTTAATATGATCATCTATGGAGATAGCCAATTCATTGAGAGATTTTAGCTCATTTCTTGAACAAATCATAAAAATTTCAGAATTCAGAATTGACCAGATCAGGATTTCCGAACAATCTCAATGGTCGGTTACAAATGGTGCCCTGTCGCATTGTTCCAAAGGTTTTTTCCAGGTTGCCGGTGCAAGAAACCGGAAGACCCGCGAAGAGCATTTAGTGCTGTACCAGCCGGAAGGCGCATTAACAGGCCTGGCTGTCTGCAAATATGGTGCACAAATCTTTATTCTCTTACAGGCCCGGGTTGAGCCCGGTAATTCCGGCATTGGCCAGTATGGGCCGACCATCCAATCAACGCCGGCAAATTATCGCCAGGCCCACGGGGGCAAAAAAGCATGCCATCTTGAATTGTTCACTGAATTTGGCTTGAATGCAAATCCTTTAGGGGATATGACACAGGTGGACATTGGCAAACGGTACTTTCATAAATCCAAAATACATAGCTATGTTGAGCTGGCAGAATTGACGGAAACCGAAGAAAACATGATCTGGGTACCCCTCGATGTAATTATAGAGGCGGTCAACATGGATAATTTTCTTAATGCGGATTTCAGGTCACTGTTAAGTGTGTTCGACTGGGACCAATATCTTCAGGAAGATCATGTCCCGTCCGGAAACCAGGATACAACCAGCGGCAACCAGACCTTCCTGCTTGAAAATCATCTGGGCATAAATACCTGGGAGTTGATACCCCTGGAACAATTGACCAAATGGAAAATCGAAGAGCACGGGATAATAGACCAGGCAGGAACCGGAATTTGGGTGGAAATGTTCAAAATATCCAGTACAAACAGGGAGGTGAATTCATGGTCGCAACCACTGATGTGTTGTTCCGGAAGGGGCCTGGCCATATTATTTGTGCGACAGGTAAAAGGGCAATATGAATTTCTTGTCACTTTTGAACCGGAGTTTGGCATTACAGGTGAAATCAACATTCTGCCTTCATACCTGCAATATCCGGGAGAAGAGAGCTCCATCGGTGTTACAGATCATGGTGAAGGGACAGTATTGGCATCAATCATCCAATCCGATGAAGGCGGGAGGTTTTATAAAAATGAAAGCATTTATAAAGTCATCCTGGTTGATCCGGAATTAGTTATCAATTCCAATCAAAGCTGGGTATCCGTGAAAGTATTAAAATCAATCCTTAAAACTTCGAACCGCGCCGGTTTTCAGTTACGATGTATTTCATCATTAATCCTGGGGTTGCTGAACCCAATTGCCTGTTCACGATCATGGAAAAGGGATGAAATTCTTTAAGAAATGCTTGTATCCGAAAGCTTGCTTTTTTGGATAAAATAGCCTATATTTGTTGCTATCACGTTTGAGTTCTCTCTTCTATTAACCAATTATTAACCCCATAAAAGAGAACCATGCCATGAATACCAAAATTTTACAATCAATGCTGATCATTGTGCTATCTATCACAGGTATAATCTCATTGATGGCACAGGGTTGGGAACGTGTCGGAGAAGACAATACTCCTGGGGATTCTCGGGTTCCCCTATGCATCCTTGAAAAGGATGGATATATCTTTTTTGGCGATGATCATACCGGTGTATACCGATGGGATGAAACAGCTTCAACGTGGGTTCATCTTGCAATACCCGGGATGAACGTAGTTTATGACCTCCTGGTTTTTGAAGACCGGCTCTGGTGTACTTCCGATGGTTCTGGTGTATTTGCTTCTGATGACAACGGCGCAACATGGCTACCGGTGCTCAACGGCCTGACCCATCAAAAGGTTTATGCACTGACGGTATGCGATGAATATCTTTTCTGCGGGACCTATCATGGCGGAATATTTCGCTATTCCAGTGCAACCGGGATGTGGATTGCGGTAAATTCAACTTTTCCCTATGAACCTCAATGGTGGTACACTACGGAATTGCAAACCATTAATGGCGGGGTATATATGTTCGGCATGGGCATAGGCATTTTTAAAACTTCTAATTACGGTGAGGATTGGGACCCTTTGAACAACATTCAATATGATCCGAATGCCCAGGTGGGTGATTTCGTAGAACATGGCTCCTACCTGATGATCGCCGGTGATTATTTAGGTGCTTTGCGAACTAACAATGATGGCGTGACATGGGAATTCTGCAACAACGGGATTACCTCTACCATGGATGCCATCAGCATGGCAGCCACAGAAGATGCAGTTTTTGTCGGTACGAGCGACAGCGGTTTGTTCATGTCGAAAGATTATGGCGATAATTGGGCCGAAGTAAACCTGGGATTTCCTATTGACTGGCAAACTCAGCGGTATGCCATTCCTGAGTCCATGGCCGTGATAGGGGATTACTTATATGTCGGGACATGGTTTTACGGCCTCTGGAGGGCAAAATTAACTGATCTGTATGCTGGTATTTTTGGTGTACCCGATATCATTGGTGGTGAAAATCCTATGCTCTGGCAGAACCAGCCGAATCCTTTTAAAGAAAGCACCGAAATAAGGTATAAGCTGACCTCTGCCGGACCGGTTTCCTTGAAAGTCTTTGACGTTTTTGGGAGAACCTTATCTACACTGCTGGAATGCAGGCAAACTCCCGGGGAATATAAAGTTACATTCAGGCCACCACCCGGTTGCTTCTTCCCTGCCGGCATCTATTATTACCGGCTGGAGAGCGTAGGATTTACACAGACCAGGAAAATGTTGCTGGCACCATAAAAACTCAGCAGATTCACTGAGAACTTATTTCGAATACACCCATTTATTTCGATCCCCGCAAGCATTGTCCGCCATTGTACATTTTTGTTCGTATTATGTACAATGGCATAATTTGAATTAATTAAAATATTTCCTCTTATCGCATTGATATATATTTAGTTACAATTCATGGCACAATTTATGAAAAGCAAAATGCATCACGAATTTTAAAAATCAAAGCCATGAAAAAGTTATTATTTATTGCATTGATGTTTAGTTTCCTTATTGGAAACGCGCAACAGGACCGTCAACAGTACGGGCCGAACACCACCTGTGAACAGGATCAGATTGACCAGGATAACGATCCGGGGTTCCCAGTTTTATTTGATATCAACAGAAATAAAATCAGGAAAACGGATAATGCGGGTTATCTTTACGAAATTGATCTGAACAGGTATTCCATGAGAAAAACTGATAATTTAGGGTATCCTTACGAAATCGACGTGAACAGGTACTCAATCAGAAAAACGGACAATACGGGAATTCCCAGCGAATCTGACCTGAACAGGTATTCCATCAGAAAAGCGGACTGATTCCAACACGTCTTAGAAAAAATCAACTATGCAAATAATTGATCGTTTTTATAAAACAGGCTGGTTAAAGAAAAAAATATTTCCTAAAAACCAATTATTTGTATTTAGTGTTAATAATGCTGATGAATTCAGGGCCTTTAAATCGAGGGAGAAAGATTTAATAGAACAAACCGGCAAGCTCGAAGCAGCTCTACGCAATGATACAAGGGATAAATTTACAGTGACAGGATATTGCTGGGTTTGTAGAAAAAAAGTGGATTTTTCAGTTGATTACAATTTTTCATATCTGAGTGAAGGAGTGCTGGTTCCAAATTTAAGGGAACGCTTAATTTGTCCAAAGTGTAATTTAAATGCCCGAAAACGGGCGGCACTCCATCTTTTTTACACCAAATTAAATCCATCTGCAAATTCATCCATTTACATCACCGAACAGACCACCTTATTATTCAGGGTATTTCAAAAGAAGTTCCCTTCTCTTATCGGAAGTGAATTCCTGGGTAATACAGGAGCAGTTTTCAATGAAACCGATCCCTTGATAAGAAATGAGGATCTGACCAACCTCAGTTTCAATGATGAAATATTTGATTACATTTTAAGCTTTGATTGCTTTGAGCACATTTTCGAATATAAAAAAGCTTTTAATGAGTGTGCAAGGTGTTTGAAGAAAAATGGGGTGCTGTACTTTTCCATCCCCTTTAGTTTATATCAGGAAACCAATATATTAAGGGCATATGTGGATAATAACGATACCCTCGTTCATCTCCTCCCGGAAGAATGGCATGGTCCACCACAAACAGGCTTCTTCTGCTTTCATAATTTTGGCTGGCAACTAATAGAGGATATCAAAGCCGCAGGATTTGGAAAGGTGGAAGTAATCTTTTACTGGTCCTGGAAATTTGGCTATTTAGGTGGATTTAAGCCCCTATTTATAGCAACTAAATGATAATAGCCTTAAAACCTGTGGGTTTTCATCATGTCCCTGTAACCTCTGCCAATTGGAATTGAAATACCGTTCAATTCAACCATTTCAGCCGTATAAGATTCGATTTTACTGATCGAAACTATGTAAGAGCGGTGGATCCTCATGAATAGATCAGGTGGTAATAAAGCCTCAATTTCATGGGTGCCCATTTTGGAAATAAATTCCTTTTTTGTCGTAACAATTTTAATGTACTCCTGCTGACTCTCAATAAAAACAATTTCAGAGAATAGTATTTTCACCTTCTTTTTTTGCACATTCAGGAAAATAAAATCCTTTACATCCAGGTTTTCATGCGGGCTTTTCTCTACATTATCTGATGATTTTACCCTGCTAACAGCTTTTAAAAATCGTTCAAAATCAAAAGGTTTGAGAAGATAATCGGTAACATTCAAATCAAATCCCTCCACAGCGTACTGATGGTAGGCGGTTGTGATAATAACTGCCGGAGGATCCGGAAGTGTTTTAAGAAACGCAATGCCTTTTAACTTAGGAAGATGAATATCTAAAAAAATCAGGTTAATGCTATTTTCACGTAAATATTCGGATGCCAGGATTGCATCCTTAAACGTACCCTGTAAATCCAGAAAAGGCACCTGGATTATATAATCAGTCAGGATTTTAACTGCTAAGGGCTCATCCTCAATTATAATGCAGGTTATTTTAGACATGGCTGTTAAGATTGATCTTCAGGGTTGCCGAAAATACAGCTTCTCCTTGCTGAACGGACAGGTTGAAATCTTTATAAAGCAACTCAAGCTGTCGCCTCAGGTTTGTGAGGCCGATCTTTTCTTTTCCGGTCATTTCCACAGTTCTCTTCTCACTGGAATTTATAACGACAAATTCAATCTGATTACGATCAACTTTTAAATTCATATCAATAAAAGGTTCTTTCCTTGTCTCGGAAACGCCATGTTTGAATGCATTTTCAACTAATGGAATCAATAATAATGGCGGAATTTCCTGTTGCATATTTTCAATTTCATGGGTAAAATTGATGCGTAATGAATCATCATAACGTAATTTTTCAAGACCGATATAATCATTGATGATTTTCAGTTCCTGTTCAATTTTAATATAAGCTGACCCTGTTTCATACAGCATAAACCGTAAAATTTTCGACAGGCGCAAAATTGATTCCGGGGCCTGGTCCGACTTATCCCTGGCCAGTGAATAAATATTATTTAATGTGTTGAATAAAAAATGCGGATTTGTTTGAGATTTAAGATAGTTCAACTCTGCCGCCTGTTTCTCGATCCGAAGTTTTTGCTCTGCTTCCTTTAATTTTTTATAGTCAAAAAAGTGCTTGATGATCCCGAAAAATAATAAAGAGAATACCACACCGATTAATTGTTCACAGAACCCGGTAATTTGTGAGTCTGCCGATATAAATTCAGTATAAATATGAAGTTGGATCCCAATAAATCTCCAGGTATGTAATGCAAAGGAAAATACAAAAACATTGACCAGGATAAATAAAATGGCTACCGGAATTCTTCTCCATCTTACTTTAATGGATGGAAGTGAATATTCAAAAAAAATGAAATTTATTAATACTATAAAAACTGCCCGCCAGGTCTCATTCACTGCTCTTGGCAGAAATTCAGAAGGGTAATTAATCAGACTGTTAAACAGCCAGAGCACCAGAAAAGCAAGCCCAATCCATAAATAAAACTTCAGCCCTCTTTTGTTGACCGCTGGCTTACTGTTCAGAACTGAAGAAAATATCGATAAGGATCTTTTCATTTATTGGATTTAACTCCGGTAAAGCTACATCATATTTGATTAAGATGATATTTCTTTCATTGACGTTACCCGGCAGTATATTGACCTTAATCTGTATCCGGTTGATATTCGGATTTAGTTAGTAATTCATCGTATACTTTTGTCCCCTGAAAGGGTGGTTTTGGTTTAAAATAAATAAACTATTATGGATGCAAAAAACATCAATATTAATGGAAGTTATAAGAGAAAACGGATATTTAAGTTTGGCGAAGATGTGGCCGGATTTGACATTCCTGTTTTAAATGAACGGGAGATAAGGGCAGCGGCCGGGTTATTGTTTTTACTTATGTTTACCTCAATTACAGTAGTGGTTCTGAAAGGGGATTTCCTGCTCCTGAAATATGCGGTAACAATATTCCTGGCAGATATACTTGTACGTGTATTTGTTAATCCCAGGCTCTCCCCTTCCTTAATAATCGGCCGCCTGATTGTCAGGAACCAGGTCCCCGAATATGTCGGGGCCCGGCAAAAAAAAGTGGCCTGGATAATCGGGGCAGTGCTGGCTGTAACAATGTTCATTTTACTGGTGATCGTAAATTCTTATAGCCCAATAACAGGCATTATTTGCCTGATTTGCCTGGTATTTTTGTTTTTTGAGACAGCTTTTGGCATATGCCTGGGTTGCAAATTTTATTCGATTATTTATAAAGATAAGGCGCAATACTGCCCGGGAGAAGTGTGCGATTCAAAATCAAAACAGGATATACAAAAAACATCCCGGATGCAATTCCTCATTCTCCTGGGATTTATCGCCTTCATAATACTCGCCGTTTTTATATTAAACGACAATTTCAGTAAAAGTCCCAAAGATTTGTTTGGAAAAGAAAGTAATCTGGTCAGCGTCGGCTGGCTTGAAAAGAATCTTACGAATGATGATATCCTTTTGTTCGACGCATCGCCATCTCAATTATATGCTGTAAATCATATTCCCGGGGCCATCAGCTACGACATTTTCAATTATGGCATCCGGGATATGGAAACCGCTGAAATAGAAAAACGTTTCCAGTCATGGGGGATCAGTCCGGGGAAAAAGATCGTAATGTATGACCAGGGGGGCACATACATGGCTACCAGGCTGTTCTTCTCGCTTTATTATTATGGCTTCCCTGCAGAGGACCTTTACGTATTGGACGGCGGGCTTTTCAAGTGGCAGGAAAAAGGATTTCCTGTGACGAAAGATATTCCAGCCGTGACGGAGAAAGGATCTTTTACAATAACAAAGATTAATGAAGATGTAAAGTCAGGGTTGGCGGAATTCCTTACCGCATCCGGAGATCCTCAAAGCAATGCTTTGGTGGAGGCCCTTGATCCGGAATGGCATTTCGGAGTTACCCAATTCTTCAATAAACCTGGCCACATCCCCAATGCCATTTTGCTTCCCAGCGATGACTTTTTTAATCCTGACAAGACATTCAAATCCGATGAAGAAATCAGGAAAATGGTGGACTACATGGATATCAAGCCAGAGCAGAAGGTCTACACACATTGTGGTGGTGGGATCGCTGCCAGTTTACCTTTTTTTGCACTCAGGTTTATGCTTGATTATCCTGATGTGAAGCTTTACCAGGGCTCGCAGCTGGAATGGCTGTCTGACCCGAGGGATCTACCGTTTTGGACCTATGACGCCCCGTATCTTTTCAGAGAGGCTTCATGGCTGAAATTCCGGGGCGGCAAAATGGCGAGGATGTATGGGATTTCCAATGTCGTCATGGTGGATGTCAGGTCACCGGAGGAATTCAAGCAGGGCCACCTGCCCTTTGCCATTAACATCCCCTCAGGTGTATTTTCACAAAACATGAATGATCCCGGTAAGCTGGCTAAAATATTAGATTCTGCAAATGTAAATGTTGATTATGAAGCGGTTATAATTTCAGGGGCCGGTCTGACCAGGGAGGCGGCCATTGCATTTTTAATGATGGAAAAACTGGGACAGACCAAAATGTCATTATTCTCAGACACACAGCAGAAATGGGCCGGGGAAGGATTTACTGTGATCAGTGATAGTATGGAAAGCGGCTCCCTAACTGCTCCCGCCAACATTCCTGTTCGTTCCGTTGAACAAGCCAGGCATTACCGGGAGGGAATTATTGTAAATGATCCGTTACGTGACATGGGTCTTTATGAGAAAGTATACATCGCTTCAGGCAAAAATGTGCCCTCAATGACTTATGATGGTAAAGTAATTCATATCCCGTACACCGAACTGCTTAATCCTGATGGTACGGTGAAAGCTGCAAAAGATATCTGGACCCTCCTTTCCGGTGCCGGGGTCCCGAGATATGCAGAACTCGTATGCTATTCCGACGATCCCGGTGAAGCTGCCGCCAACTATTTCATCCTTAAGCTGATGGGATACCCGGATATAAAGGTACTGGTAATGTAATGGCAGTTTGGGTAATAATACATCAGATCAATTCATCTTACATTTTTATGCACTTTTTGGCAATCAAACAGTTACCAAGCTGCAACATGTAATAATAGACCCCGGGGCTCAGACCTGACCCGTTAAAATCAACATAATATTCTCCTTTTGGTAGGTATTTGTTTACAAGGGTTGCTATTTCCTGCCCGTTAATGTTAAATACCTTTAATGTGGTAAATCCGTCCATCTCACTGGTCCAGTTTATCCTTGCAGTACCTGAAAAGGGATTGGGAATATTCTGAGAAAGCCTGATTTTCGGCTCTTCACCTGCCATTTGAGGTTCGTCAACAGAAACTGTCTTTTCAAAAAGTGGTTTTATGCCCCAGGCTTTCAGGGTGCCTTCCTGGCCGGATTTGTTGTCGTAAACAGTCAGGATCCACTGGCCGTTAGGGTCAAGGCCGTTGAAAGCGTTGAGGGGAGTATGCGGTTTGTATTCACCCGAAAAAGGGGCGGCGCCATCGGCAATCAGCTTTGCCGCATCATCTTTCATCCGCATCCAAAGAAAATTTGCTCCCGGGTCATTAACGTAGCTGATAAAAGTTGCAGTCACATTATCGTGCGTAAGACTGATTTCAAGGTCACTCACGCGGTTGTGCATTATGCTGTCGAGCATGAATTCCAGCCCTGCAAGTTCATACCCGTCATCTCCGGACTGCAGGACTTTCACTGTTATGGTATCTTTGGTTTCGGTGTTATCAAGGATGGGGAGGTTAAGCCATTTATTGTGGAAAACCCCTGGTTCATTCCAGAAACCGCCATTGCTGGTCCTCTTAATAGTTCCTCCCTCGCCGGCAATCCAGCCATTAAGCGGGTCCGTAAAACAGACAGCAGTAAGGTAACCTCTTTCCACCCCGCTGTATTGCCGGAACCATGTATAGCCGCCATCGATGGTGCGGAGGATCTTACCATCTGTACCCACCGCCCAGCCATTCAACGGATCAGTAAAATATACCGATTGAAGCAAGTCATCAAACGGGGTATCTATTTCCTGCCAGGAAATCCCTCCATCGGTTGACATCAGGATGAATCCACCGGTCCCGACGGTCCATCCCCTCAATTCATCAATAAATTGAACGGATCTCAAATAAGGATTATTGGAAATATGCAGGTTGCATTTCAGCCAGGTTTGCCCGCCATCTTCAGTTCGCATGATGGTTGAATCCATTCCGACGACCCATCCTTTATCCGGGTTGATAAAAAATACATCGTTGAAGGGATTGAGCGATGATTCAGCCTGCAATGCCCAGGTGTTTCCGCCATCAGTCGTATGGCAAATTTCACCCCAGTTGTCCCTGTTGACTATCCATCCATTATTTTCATCAATAAAATATACGGATGTAAGCAGGCCGGCCATAGGGCTGGTCTGTGCAGTCCAGTTCTGGCCGCCATTTATGGTATGCCTGATTATGCCATTGTCGCCAACTGCCCAACCTTCATTTTCATTGATAAAATCCACACCCGTCATTTGATCTGGCAAGGTTTTTTGTACTACCCAGGTCTCCCCCCCATCGGAGGTATGTAAAATGACACCTTCTTCGGTCACATCGTCGACCTCCTTTCCACCCACGGCCCAGCCCGTATTTTCATCAATAAAATCGATGCCCATCATAAAATGGACCGGGCGCTCGTTCATTATTTCAAATTCAGCACCCGGCTGGTCTTCCTTTCTTAAAATAATACCGTACCAGCCAGTCGAATAAACTCCATGCATCAGGGCCTGGAAGCATACATCATTCAGATAGGTGAATATGCCTGAGGCCCGCTGTGTCCAGGTAGTGCCACCATCAAGCGTTTCAAGAATAGTACCGTCGCCACCTACCGCATAAGCGGGGCCGCCAATGCCCTTTGTGTCAATTCCGTAAAGGTACAGGAAGGTCTGCTCATATTCCTTTACCCAGCTAGTCCCCCCGTCGGAAGACATGATGATCGTTCCCGAGTAGCCACAGGCCCTGTAGTCGCCGTTTGCCACGATATCAATGTCGTACAGGTTGTTTGTCACAGTTGAGGGATGCGACTGCCAGGTAGCGCCCTCATCGCTGGTGCTGATCACCAAACCCTGTTGCCCGCTGATCCACGCCTCATTACAGTCTTTAAGATCAATGGAAAAAAAATGGGAGTGAAAGCTGCTACTCACCCATTCCCAGTTCTCTCCATGATCATGACTTTTCAGAATGATATCGTTTCCGCAAATCCAGGGGCAACTTCCTTCTATGGCCTTAACGCAGTAAAGGATTTCATTGGTCCCGCTTCTTTGCTTTACCCAGGAATCGCCACCATCATCAGTATAAAAAACTATTCCATTGTTACCAACGACCCATCCCCTGCCGGAAACACCGTCCATGTAAATACTGTTAAAATTTTCCGAGGTCCCCAGATCGACCAGTTCCCAATCAAAACCTTCATTGGCCGTTTTCATGACCGTTCCTGACGCGCCAACAGCCCAGCCTATGGAACCGTTCATGACAATAGAATTGAGATCATTACCCTGGAGATAAGGATTTTGCCAATTCCAGCCTATTTGCTGTGAAGAAGTAAATAAAGGAAAGATAAGCATGGCAGCCACTACCATGCATTTCAAAGAATCTGCAGGTGTTTTCATGGCATTTGGTTTACTATTTAGCTGACTTGTTTTACGTTTTCAAAACACTAGTCACTAAAGCTGGTTAATTCTTTAGGAGATGCTTGTAAAGTTACAACAATTTCAAGCAAATTATTCAGAATTTTTTGATTAAGTAGCTCAACCTAAAAGCCTTATTTAGCCACAAAATCACTAAAACACGAAAATTCACAAAATATTATTACATTGATAACCAATTTTTTGTGGGATTTTGTGTGTTGGTGCTTTAGTGGCAACTTTCAGAAATTTGACTTTTCGGAGTGGGCTCAAGATTTGATTTCAACTTTTCACTACATTTCAGGCTTGAAATTCGATAAAAATAATAAAATGAAAAAAACATTTCTGTTTATTATCGTTATGATAACCTTTCAGGGATTGGCGCAAAACAATCAACCAGCCTTAAATCCGGCAGCAAACCATCAACAAGCTCAACCACTTCCAATAGTAAGAGTAATTGACAGCATTTATTACTGGGATTGTGATATGTACGACGCTGCGTGGGAACTTCGGGCTAAAACGACACATATCGTGTATGATAATGCCAATAATTGGATTAGTGACCTGGATCAGGCCTGGTGGGAAAACATCTGGATACCACCTGGCACAATTTGGAACGATGGATTTATACTTATGATTTGGATAATAACCTGATAGATGAAACATTTCAAAGATGGTATACCGATATAACAGCCTGGGAAAATGTAATTCATCACGTATTTACTTACGATAATCATAGCAATTGTACTAGTAAATTAATACAGGCCTGGGGTTCGGAGACCTGGTATAACCATGAGCTTACAACTTATACTTATGATAATGAGAATAATCAGATACTTTATGTACGTCAGCAATGGATCAGTGGGGAATGGCTGAATGAAGTGCAGGTGATCTCTACATATGGCTCAGGCCATAAATTGTTAAATGAGATAAGTCAATTACGGTCAGGAACTGAATGGTCGAATTATTTTAACGTAATCTGGACGTATGATACTTTCAATAACCTGGTTTGCAAATTAAACCAGAGGTGGACTAATTATACTTATTGGGAGGATGACTTCAGAATGAATTATACCTATGATGCCAGCAATAATATGCTAAGTGAGATATGGTCACGTTGGGACCATTGGACCGGCATCTGGACTGATTACAGGCGATTCTTATTTACTTATGATGTTAATAATTTCAATATAGGGTATTCCAATATTGTCCTGGATGAATCCGGAATGCCATTAGGTCCTGGCGATAGTATCCATTATTACTCTCATATGGAGCTGGGAATAAATGAACGTCCAGTTGAAAAAGAAAATGTAACCGTTTTCCCTAACCCCACAAATGGAGAGTTTAAAATAATCAGTAAAAATCCTATGACTTCTGTGGAAATATATAATACGCCAGGAGAGATAGTTCATGCCGAATATTATTTAAACGGCCAACAAGAAATTGATCTGAAACTCCCCCTGCATTCAAGCGGAATTTATTTTATTAAAGTCAATATCGGGACAAATTATCTAATTAAAAAGGTTATTGTCAGGTGATTACCTTAAACCTGGTACCGGCTGGTTTTCCTGAAAAACAAGCGGCTGTTTAGGTTATCTCCACGCACCCAGAATTATCCCGGCGATGCCCAGGCCCAGGATAACGTAGATGCCATCAATCAGCCAAAGCACGAAGG
This sequence comes from uncultured Bacteroidales bacterium, assembly GCA_964371595.1. Lineage (GTDB taxonomy): Bacteria > Bacteroidota > Bacteroidia > Bacteroidales > JAGOPY01 > JAGOPY01. The sequence goes on from CAYJNJ010000043.1 coordinate 14,421, forward strand.
AACGCCTCTGGTACAGGTAATTGATCCCCATGGTGAGCATGGAGAAGAAAAAACCGGTGAAAGCGCCGTAACACAGACCCATTTGCAGGCTGACGTCTTCCGCTTTATGGGAATTGATCACGTAATTCAGGGCCCAGACCATCAGGAGCATCAGGATGAAACTACCTCCAAAGACCATGGCCATGTTGGTATTCTTGATTTCTTCCTCTTTTAATCCGACTTCTTTCTGCCAGCGTTTACCGAATAAAACGGGACTGTACCACAGGGCACCGAGGGCCCAGAATGCGATCGCTGAAACCAGCACCGCCCAGACGTTAATGTAAGGATACTCCATAAGGATTTACGATTTACGGTTTACGATTTACGGTTTACAATCTGTGATCTGAATGTTGAAAAGATTTCCAAATAGGAATACTCTAAACAAATATAATCATCTGTCAATTAAGTGCCTGTTAATTAAATGTTAAAGAAGATCCTTTATTGTAAAATGTGTGAATCATGTAAATTCTTTCCAAAGTTGTGTAACTGTTACCCACAGTGTGATAACTACCTTTATATGATAAGCTTCTGAAATCAATGAAGATAAGTGATAAGAATTATTTGTTATCCAAAAAGCTTGACGGGTTCTTTATGGGTATGGGTCAGGCATACCGGTTCGTCATTCAATTTTTTAAACAAGCGTTCAAACCTCCGTTTCACTTTGCTGAAGTGGTTAACCAATGCTTTGAAATAGGCCTGAGGGCGTTACCCCTTATTACGCTCACGGGTTTTATCATAGGAATTGTGTTTACCAAGCAATCGCGCCCGTCGCTTGAAGATTTTGGGGCTACTTCGTGGCTGCCTTCACTGATTGGCATTGCCATCTTAAAAGCCCTGGGGCCGCTGGTTACCGCCCTCATCTGTGCAGGCAAGGTCGGCTCCAGCATCGGGGCAGAGCTGGGCTCGATGAAAGTTACCGAGCAAATTGATGCTATGGAGGTTTCAGCAATCAACCCATTCAAATACCTTGTGGTTACAAGGGTTACGGCAACAATGATCACCGTACCCATCCTTTCATTCTATTGCATTGTTGTTGGACTGATGGGTTCTTATTTAAATGTCCATGCTGAAGAAGCAGCCAGTTTTCAAACCTTTTTCAGAAATGCATTTTCTTCGATCCATTTTTTGGATTTTAACACTTCGGTGATAAAAACAGTTGTTTTCGGGTTCACCATTGGTATCGTCGGCACATATAAAGGCTTTTACGCATCCCAGGGTACGCGAGGCGTCGGTAAAGCTGCCAACCAGGCCGTGGTGATGGCCATGTTCCTGATCTTTATGGAAGAGATGATCATTGTTCAGATTGCTAACTGGATACGATATTTATAGAGATGGAAAAGCAAAATGCAAAACATATTATAAACCGTGATGTATCCGCCATCATCATAAAGGATCTGCATAAATCATTTGGCGACCTGGAGGTTTTGAAAGGTGTCGACCTTACCGTTTTTAAAGGAGAAAATATGGCCGTGCTGGGCAAATCGGGAAGCGGCAAATCTGTTTTGATCAAGATAATAATTGGTCTGCTCAAACCTGATCATGGCGAAGTCATCGTTTTGGGAAAGCAAATCGACACTTTACAGGAAAAAGAATTAAATGAATTAAGGCTTCGGATTGGTTTTTCTTTTCAAAGCAGCGCCTTGTACGACAGCATGAATGTGCGCCAGAATCTCGAATTTCCTCTAAAAATGAATGTAAAAAATATAAGTAAGCAGGAAATTGCCGCTGTGGTAGAAGAAGTACTGGAAGCAGTAGGCTTATCAGACAAAATGGAACAGATGCCTGCAGATCTTTCCGGTGGACAGCGGAAAAGGATCGGTATAGCACGCACCCTGATCCTCAGGCCCGAAATCATGCTTTACGATGAACCGACTGCAGGTTTGGATCCTGTCACCTGTCGCGAGATCAATGAACTCATCAGGCAGGTGCAGGAAAAATATAACACCAGCTCCATCATAATTACCCACGACCTCACCTGTGCCAGGGAAACAGGCGACAGAATGGCGATGCTACTGGATGGCAGGTTTAGCAAAACAGGAACATTTGATGAGGTTTTTAATACCAGTGATGAGCAGGTGACTGGTTTTTTCAATTACAATTTTATACAATAAGCTATGAAAGATACTCGAAATAAACGAGCAGCGCTTGTCGGCGTATTCGTTTTTATAGGATTAATATTCCTCCTCATTGGCATACTGATCATCGGGAACCTCAACGAAACCTTTAAAAGAAAAATAGAAATATTTGCTGTTTTTGATAATGTGGGCGGATTGCAAAAGGGCAATAATATCTGGTTCTCCGGCGTCAAAATGGGGATAATAAGTGATATTGGATTTTTTGCAGACCGAAAGGTAAAAGTCATGATGAAAATCGATGAAAAAGCTGTGCCATATATTTATAAGGATGCCTTTGTGAAGTTAGGTACAGATGGTCTTATCGGGAATAAAATACTGATCATTTATGGAGGAAGCCCTGATTCGCCGCAGATTGAAGAAGGCGATAGCCTGAGCGTTGAAAAGACCTTCACTACCGAAGACATGATCAATACTTTGCAGGAAAACAATAAAAACCTGATGGCCATCACAGGTGATTTCAAGTTGATAAGCAGCAAGTTCGCCAATGGTGAAGGAACCATCGGAAAATTTATAAACGATGATGCCATTTATACGCAGCTCGATGCAGCAACCCTTTCTCTCCAAAAGGCTTCTGCCAAAGCAGAGCAATTAATCGGCTCCCTGTCTGACTTTAGTGAAGGACTCAATAAAAAAGGCACGCTTGCCCATGAAATCACCACCGATACGATCGTTTTCAATTCCCTTAAAACTACCGTTTTTCAACTGCAGGAAATGGCTGATACAGCCAGTGTTTTCATAAGTGACTTAAAAGAAGCAGCCGGTAACCCGGAATCTTCAATAGGCGTTTTGTTATATGATGAGGAATCAGGGGCCCGTTTAAAGCAGATCATTATAAATTTAGAATCGGGATCGAAGAAACTTGATGAGGATCTTGAAGCAGCACAACATAATTTTTTGCTTAAAGGATATTTTAAAAAGAAGGAAAAGGAGAGTGAAAGATAATCAGTTGATAAAATACTGATCCAGCTTATCCAAAAACCGCTCATCGGTCATCCCTGTCCGGTTGAACATGATCACGCTTCCAATCCCCAGGCCGGGATATACCCTGAGTTCACAATAATATCCCCCTCCACCACCGGCGTGCGTATAATACCGCTGCCCGTTTAACGCACCTGTAAACCACGACAGGCACATGCCCGTTGCCTTGCCATCATTTGTAAGATTTTCAGAAAAAAGCAACTTCTTGGAACTATCTGAAATTAACCTTCCATCAGATCTTAACAATTCCTGGATATATTTCACAAAAGCATTTGATGTCCCTATCAGCCCGCCATAAGCAGCCCCGTTGACGTAAAAGTCGTTAAACAATTTCCATTTCCCTTCTGTCTTTTCAAGGTATTTCGACTTATCGATGAATAAGCCTAATATAAAATACGAGAAACTGAGACGATTATGATACCCTTTGGCATGATGGCCGTTTTGAGATATAGTAAAATCCAGCTCTGACGGCTCAATATTAACCGGTTTAAGGATATTTTCCAGGATATAGTTTTCATAGCTTTTCCCTGAAACCTTCTCAATGATGGATCCAAGCAGGATATAGCCAAGGTTTGAATATGCGTACCGGTCATTCGGCCTGGATTTCAATCTGTTATGCTTTAAGAAAATCTTCCTGAAAAACTCATTCCTGTCGAATGAATTGTGATCACCTGCAAGATGTATCCAGGGCAGTGGAATAGGGTTAGGGATACCTGCTGAATGAGCCAGTAATTGCCGGATTGTAATTTCTGACAGAAATGGGGGCCCGTTCAGATAATTTGCTACCGAATCATCAATGGTTAATTTTTTCTGTTCCGCTAATCTCAAAATCGCTAATGCTGTAAAGGTTTTGGTGACGGAATAGGCTTTGTATGTTGTTTCTTCGTTTGTTGGTTTTTGGTATATAACATCTGCGAATCCATAATTAAACCTGTGAATGATATGATCCGCATCGAAAATAACATATTGCACGGAGGGTGTGTGACCCTCTTCAACTTGCTTAACTAATATCTCATCAATTTCCTTCATAGCAATTGTGGGTATTATGTGATTCAACACATTAACAGATCATAAAATCAGTTGTTCAAAAATTTGCGATCCAGATAAACATTCTAACTTTGAATCTGAAAAACTTAACAACCCGTTACCATGAAAAAACCAGCACTCCTGATCCTGATTACATTCGTCCTCCTGCTGACTTCCTCAAATCTCCCGCTTAACCCCTCAGGTTTGCAATGGGAGGAAGTATATAATTTCGACAGGTCGAATGCCTTTGTAATGGAATTTTACGCGAAGAACAACGAGCTTATGCGCTCTGTTAATATCAGGACGAATTACCAGTCGGATGGGGAGAATTACGCTGTAAATATGATGGTGAAAGGAAACGGCACGGAGACAATAATTGATAAGAAAAATGAGGTGGCCATCCAGATATTCGGAATGGGCGAAGGGGCGGTCCCTATGTATAATGCCGGCGGATACAAGTATCCTTCTGCAGAAGACCTGAAGAAGCTGGAGATTTTGCCTACGGAAGAGACAAAAGTGATGCTGGGCTTTTCCTGTAAAAAGTACACATATACTTATAAAAAGATTTTCGGCGAAGTATGGCTTACCGACAAGGTCACTTTACCTAACGACATCGGCGTTTTCAGGGCATGTAAGATGGCTGCAAAGCACAACACCTTATCGGTTCCGGGTTTTGTTATGGAGATGACCACGGAAGATGAAAACGGGGGCAAAACGCTGATGAAAACGGTATCTCTTCAAAATGACGAGAAATATTCGATCAATTTGAAAGATGTGGAGATGACCGTTGCAGTCAATAAGGTGAATTATTATACATTTTAGAGGGCCCCGGACCTATGCCTGAAAAGAATAAAGCACCCCGCCCCTCCTTCCCGCGCAGTTTCTGGACCGTAGTCACGATGGAATTCTTTGAAAGAGGATCCTATTACGGGATGATGTCGGTGCTGTCGGTGTACCTTGTGCTGAGCACCAACGAAGGCGGCCTGGGCTTTTCCAAGGAAAGTGTCGGCGCCATCAAGAGCACCATTGTCCCGATGCTCTATTTCCTCCCGATCCTTTCCGGGGCAATCGGCGACCGCTTCGGGTACCGGAAAGTGCTGTTCTTTGCCTTTGCCTCCATGAGCCTCGGCTACCTGCTTACCGGCCTCTCAACGACCTATGCCACGGTATTTGGCAGCCTGTTGCTGGTGGCTCTCGGCGCCGGCTTCTTCAAGCCGATGATCACGGGCACCATAGCCAGGGTAACCGACGAATCGAATTCCACGCTCGGTTTCGGTATTTTCTACTGGTCGATCAATCTCGGCGCTTTCCTCTTCCCTCTCATTTTAATCCCCTGGCTGAAAGCCATCTCATGGTCATATATTTTCTTCATGGCCGCGATCGGGACCGGCTGGCTGATCCTGCTGAACCTGTTCGTGTTCAGGGAACCTGCAAAGGAAAAAAGCACCAAAACCCTGGGCAAGGTCTTCATTGAAATGCTGGGCGTACTGAAAGATTACCGGTTTATCCTGATGCTGGTGATCTACAGCGGTTTCTGGGTGATGTATTTCCAGGTGTACGACTCGGTGCTCTGGTACCTTACAGAGAAGATCGATATGGCACCGCTCAACAGCATCATCAATTCCTTCCTGGGGCTGTTCATCAGCAATCCCGACTGGAAATTCGAGGCGGAGCACGTGACGGCAATGAACGCCGGCGCCATCATCCTGCTACAAATATTGGTATCGGGCATCGTCAGGAACACTAAAGTACTGCCTACCATGATCTTTGGCATCGCACTGGGCTCCATTGGAATGGGGATGCTGGCTATCGCACCGAACCCATGGATCTTCCTGATTTCCATGTTCGTTTTCACCCTGGGCGAGATGATCGCTCACCCCAAATTCATCTCTTATGTCGGGTTGATCGCCCCGGCTGATAAAAAAGCCCTTTACCAGGGCTATTCCTTCCTCTATGGTGTGATCGGCAGCGGTGTCGGCGGCATCCTCGGCGCTTTTCTCTATGTCAGGTTCGTGGAAAATATGAATAAGCCAGAGCTGCTCTGGCTTACTTTTGCAATGATCGGCGTTGTGACTATCATTGGATTATTGTTGTATAACCGGTTTATTGTAGGAAAGAATTCTAAACCTCTTCCCAGTTCCGGCCCGGCATAACCAAAAAGGGATCAATTCTTAATCACGAGTTTGCCGGTTTGAACCTGGCTTTTCGACTCGATCCTGCAAAAATATATGCCCGGGACAAGAGCAAGGTTTCCTGCGTTAAATTGCATATTTTCCTTCAATATACCTGATCTGAAAACCTCTTTTCCGGTAATATCGGTGATAGAGAGTATATCAGCGGTCGTAAATTCCGGACTGTTTATATTGAAAATGCCTGATGAGGGATTCGGATAAATTATCAGCTCTTCCTTTTTGCCCGGTATGACTTCGTTTACAGCCGTTGCCAGGTCGCCCAGGCGCAGGATCCTCCCATTATCACCGACTGCAAATCCATGGAAGTTATCGAAAAGATGAATGTTTGATATTTCATCCGTGGTGTTACTAATGTCATTGAACCATGAATTTCCGCCATCGGTAGTATGGAAGATAGTCCCTCCTTCCCCGGTACACCAGCCATTCATTTCATCAGTAAAATGAAGGGCATTCATGTCCGGGCCGTTGTCGGGGGTAATTTGAGCAATCCATGTGGCCCCTCCATCTGAAGTAAACAAAACTTCGCCGTTATCACCGCAAGTAAAACCGGTCGTTGGATTGACAAACTGTATATCCTTTACGTCACCGTTGGCAGGTATGACATTCTGTGTGAAAGACTGTCCCCCGTTGTCGGTATGGAGACTGGTCTGGTTCCGGCCACCAAAGTAACCGTCATTAATGTTATTAAAAAATACCGCTTCCAGGCGTTCAGTTGCGCCTGTCTCAAGAAAATTCCAGGTCATTCCGCCATCATTGGTGCTGTAAGCTTCGCCGTCATCACATGCAACAAAACCGGCATCCGGGCTTATGAAATGGAATGCTTTTGCATTACCCGGCACTTCCGAAATAAAATTCCAGGTTAATCCACCGTCGGTTGATTTCATAAAATCGCTTCCAAGCAGCATTATCCCATTTAAAGGATTGAAGAAGTAAATAGCATGGATATCTTCAAATGAATCCAGTGCGATAGTCGTAAATGAATTTCCAAGGTCGGTACTCATAAGTAAAGTACCCCCATCGCCGCCAATTAATACTGTGTTGGCCTGGGGCATGTAAACTGCCTGAAGGTTAACTGTTACCGGGGAAGTGCATATCGTCCATTCCGATTGGGCATTGCCAGAAATGACAGATATGAGCAGAATTGCTGATAGTAGCATAGTTTTCATTTTGTTGTTTTTTAAGATTAAAGAATAATTGATTTCAAACAAAATCAAATGTACATTCCCCTTCAGCCGTAATCAAAATAAAAGGTTCCGGGCCGGAATAATAAGCGCTGAACAGGAAATTCATCCTGTTAAATGAGAAATTTCTGCTAAACATGGAAATGCTTACTTTTATTGGATTATTTGTAAGTCATCCCTTATTAATATTGAAAATAAAATTATTCTGCCATGAAAACACAGGAAGAATTTTTAGAGCCTGAAATCGAAGAATTCGAATCGGAAGAAATTCAATCTGAATTTAACCAGTTATCGGATGCGCGTAAAAATGATATCCTATTTAAGCGCTTATTATTCGATTATGATGAAGAATTGCAGCTATCTCTCAAAAAATTTATCAGGTCCGGTGGAACCGAGCCGGCATGGGATAAGCTGATCCAAACTTACCCCGAATTAAAATACATTTTTGCCGATGACCCCTCGCCGCTCAACATCGCGAAAATAGCCCTGGAAGAAATTTCTTTAGTTTAAGAAAATGAAAACCGTCGACAAAGTAAGCCTGGCTGCCGGATTCGGGCTATCCCGCATTGTTCACGGACAAATGCGGATGGGGGAATGGAATCTTTCTCACCAGCAATTGTTAAATCTTGTCAATGAACTGATCGGGATGGGTGTGACCACATTCGACCATGCCGATATCTATGGAAATTACAGTTGCGAAGCCATTCTCGGCGATGTCCTGAACATGGATAAGAGTATCCGTGGAAAGATAGAAATTGTCACCAAATGCGGGATAAAACTGGTTTCAGACAAATATCCCGAAAGAAAGGTGAAGTACTACGATTACAGTTTTGATCATATCATCACTTCGGTCAACAACTCCTTAAGAAACCTCAGGACCGATCACATCGACCTGCTGCTGCTTCACCGGCCGGCCCCTTTCTTCGATCCGGAAGAAGTTTCCAGGGCATTTTCGGTCCTTAAAAAAGAGGGCAAAGTGCTGCATTTCGGGGTATCTAATTTCACCCCGGGACAGTTCGATCTACTGAATTCCTTCACCGAAGAAAAACTGGTGACCAACCAGGTGGAGATCTCGCCATACTGCCTTGAGCATTTTGAAAACGGGAACATGGATTTCTTTCTCAGGGAAAAAATAAAGCCGATGGCCTGGTCGCCCGTAGCCGGCGGCAGGCTGTTAAATCCCCACGATGACAAGGGTCCCAGGATTTTGCGCACACTGCGGCGGGTTGCAGAAGAACTGAATGTTGAGCCTGTTGACAAGGTGATCTATGCCTGGCTGCTCAAGCACCCGGTGATGATGCTGCCGGTCGTCGGCAGCGGCAGGATCGAACGTATTAAACACGCTGTCGATGCCCTTTCTGTCGATATGGGCCTGGAGCAGTGGTATAAGATCTATATCTCCGTGAAAGGCAGGGAACTGCCGTAATTGAGGGATTAACAAATTGATAATAATTTATTGATATTCACTTCATGCAGCCAGGACTACTTTTGCACAAGAATTCAATATGGGTCCTGATAAACCAATTATTCCTGCTAAAGGCAATCTGCCGGATAAAAAGCGAAGGCGTGTCGACATCCTTGTAATCTCAGATATTCACCTCGGAACATACGGATGCCATGCCAAAGAATTACTCCATTATTTGCGGGGCTTAAAGCCGGAAATAGTTGTCCTGAACGGCGATATCATCGACATCTGGCAATTCAGCAAATCCTACTGGCCCAATAGCCATATGAAAGTGGTCAAGCAACTCATGAAGTGGATCGGTAAAGGTGTCAGGACGTATTATATCACAGGTAACCACGATGAAATGCTCAGGCGTTTTGTCGGGATGAAGATGGGCTCGCTCTATATCGTAAACAAGGTGGTTTTAACCCTGCCCGACGGCAAGAGGGCCTGGATGTTCCATGGCGATGTTTTCGACATTACGATGCAGCATTCAAGATGGCTTGCTCATTTAGGTTCAAAAGGATACGATGCGTTGATTATTTTAAACCGGCTGTTCAATTTTATTTCTGAAAAAATCCTGAAAAAAGGCAAGCTCTCTTTATCGAAAAAGATCAAAGAAAGTGTGAAAACAGCCGTTGCCTACATCAATAATTTTGAGCAAACCAGCGCTGAGATTGGCATTACGAATAAATACGACTATGTGGTTTGCGGTCATATCCACCATCCGGAGATGCGCACGATAAGCACCAGCGAAGGTAGTATCATCTATCTTAATTCGGGTGACTGGGTCGAAAATCTTTCCGCGCTGGAATATACTGACGGTGAATGGTCAATATACCGTTTTAGTTTAGCCGACAGGGCGGAAATGATCATCGATATGGATAAAGATGAGGAAGAGGATATTAACTCCAGCCAGCTTTTTGATAATATGCTGCAGGAATTCAAAATGATGCGCCAATGAAAATCCTTTATGCTATCCAGGGCACGGGCAATGGGCATCTCAGCCGGGCAAGGGATATTGTGCCCGTTTTAGTAAAAAAACATGAAGTGGATATTTTAATCAGCGGTTCACAAGCTGAAGTTGAATTTCCATTCCCGATCAAATACAGGTTCAGGGGCCTTGGCTTTATTTTTGGCGCCAATGGTGGGATCGATCTCATTGAAACTTATAAAAAAAATTATATCAAAGTTTTGCTTTCAGAGATCAACAGCCTGCCGGTTCATGAATATGACCTGGTCATCAATGACTTTGAGCCGGTTTCGGCCTGGGCCTGCTATCTCAGGAATATCAACTGCATCTCCCTGAGCCACCAGGCCGCAGTATTGAACAAAAAAGCCCCGAAACCAAAGGACATCGATGTTATGGGCAAAGCTATCCTGAAAAACTATGCCCCATCTGATTCAAAATATGGCTTTCATTTCAAAACTTACGACGATAATATTTTCACCCCGGTTATCCGTGCACAGGTCCGGAATCAGAAAATCAGGAACAAAGGGCATTATACGGTTTATCTTCCATCTTACAATGACAAGCGAATTTTGAAAGTATTGAGATCTTGTGGGGATGTCAAATGGGAGGTTTTCTCAAAACATAATAAGAAGGTTTACAAAGATGACAAAATCATCATTCGGCCGATAGATAATGAAGCATTCATAACCAGCATGGCATCATCGGAAGGGGTGATATGCGGCGCGGGGTTTGAAACCCCTGCAGAAGCCCTGTTTATGAAGAAAAAACTGCTGGTGATCCCGATGAAAGGCCAATATGAGCAGCAATGCAATGCTGCAGCCCTGCAAAAAATGGGGGTGCCTGTCCTGAAAAATTTTAAGATTTCCCAGTCTGGTAAAATCAAAAAGTGGATTGAAGAGGGTTCAGTTGTCGAAGTTCATTACCCTGATAAAACGGAAAAAATTGTCAACAAAATAATTGCCATTCACTCTGAGAAGGCTTTAAAAGAATCACCCTCCTCGGGGAATAAATACACAGTCAACAAGTTCAGGAAATTGCTTCTGAAAAAGATAGTAGCCCAGTTTTAAATCATCTGCATGGATTTCGTAAAGGATGATTTCGGGCCGGGATTTAAATGGGGGGTTTCCGCATCCGCTTTCCAGTCAGAGGGGGCATGTGAAACTGATGGCAAAGGCAAATCGGTTTGGGATGTATTTTCCAATTCACGGGGTAACATTTACAAAAACCAAAATGGCAACATTGCCTGCGATTTTTACAATCGCTACCCGGAAGATCTGGCTTTAATCAGTCGGCTTAAAATTCCGAATTTCCGGTTCTCGCTATCCTGGAGCAGGATACTTCCTGCCGGTATTAAAACTGTCAACGGCGCCGGAGTTGATTTTTACAACCGTGTTATTGACCGGTGCCTGGAACTCGGGATCGAGCCCTGGGTAACATTGTACCATTGGGACCTTCCATATGAATTGGAAAAGAAAGGTGGATGGACCAACAGGGATATCGTTGGGTGGTTCAGCGAATATACCGGGCTCTGCATAAAACTTTTTGGCGACAGGGTAAAAAACTGGATCATTTTAAACGAGCCCATGGCTTTCACTGGCGCAGGATATTACCTGGGTTTGCATGCCCCGGGCCGAACAGGCCTGAACAATTTCCTGGCCGCCGTGCACCATGCAGCCTTATGTCAGGCTGAAGGCGGAAGGCTGGTCCGTTCCCTATTACCCGGCGCTTATGTCGGGACTGCCTTTTCCTGCTCGCTTATACAACCCCGCAGTGATTCGATGCAGGATTTTCAGGCTGCAGTCAGGGTGGATGCTCTGTTGAACAGGCTGTTTGCCGAACCCCTGGCCGGAATGGGGTATCCTGTATCCGATTTGAAATTTTTACAACGCCTGGAACCTTTTATCAAAGCCGGCGATGAATCGAAACTTGCTTTTAATATGGACTTTATCGGGATTCAGAATTATACCCGTGAAATTGTCGCAAGGTCGCTTTTCAAGCCTATGATCCGGGCGAAAATTATCAATGCAGAGAAAAGGAATGTCGAAATTACAGACATGAAATGGGAGGTTTACCCGAAAAGCCTCTACCATATGCTTATCAAGTTCAGTAAATATCCAGGTTTTAAGGAGATCATGGTGACCGAGAGCGGCGCTGCTTTTCCGGATGTTTTGACTGATGGGATAATTAATGATGAAAAAAGAAGGAACTACCATGAGCAGTATATTGGACAAGCGCTCAGGGCCAGGAACGAAGGGGTGAATGTAAACGGCTATTTTGCCTGGAGCTTCACCGACAATTTTGAATGGGCTGAAGGCTTCAGGCCCAGGTTCGGCCTGGTTTATGTTGATTTTGTAACCCAGGAAAGGATAGTGAAAGAATCGGGGTACTGGTACAGCAAATTTTTGCAGGATATCTGAACGGTTAATCAAATTAACAGACCATAAGCTTATATTTGTTATATCCTTTTTGGTGCACATCATTATCATTGCATTGTATAATTATTATGCCAGCTGACCGCCAGATTCTTTTCAACCATATCCCGAAAACCGGTGGTGTTACCCTGCGTATTATCCTTAACCGGGTTTATGGTGAAGAGAATATATTCCTGGTTAAAAGCACCGATATCGGCGGCTCGCTGAGGCTTTTCAGCAGTTTATCCCCGGAAGAAACTGCACACTTTGCGGTGGTGGCAGGCCATGGCGCCGAATTGTTCCTTCCGTTCATGGATGATCCTTTCCGGGTCACTGTCCTCCGCGAACCGGTTTCATTGTTCCTTTCCCAGTATTATTATCTTAAAAACACGAAGGACGCCGGTTTTTATGAAGATGTCGCGGGGCTCAGCAGTATTGACGAATATCTTGATTTTGCCATTGAAAAAGGGCAGGATAACCTGATGACGCGCTATCTCTCCAATTCGGTCCGCTTCCTTGCCGATCCGGCAGTGCCGGTTCCTTCGATGCACAAAGAGGGCGACTATTTATTGCAATCGGCCATAAATTCTTTGTATGATTATGATGCCGTAATTGATTTAGATGGTTTTGATGCAGGGATATTCAGCCTTGCCGGAAAGCTCGGATGGAAAAATATCCCGCTGTACAGGCCGGCAAACAGGAACAGGAACAATCCGGGCCTATCCGCCCTTCCGAAGGAATTTCATGAACGGCTGAAAGAAGCGCTGAAATGGGATATTGCACTGCACGGGGAGTTTAAAAATGCCGGACTGGCTGCAGGAAGTGTAATAAATAGAAAGTCTTTTAGTTTCAGATGGTTTCACTTGCGCCAGGAAGGGATCGGATTTCTTTCAAGAATGTTTAAGCTTTATTCTTGAGCCTATTCCGAAAAGTCAACTTCTTAAAATATGCCACTTAAACACCAATTCACTAAATAACACAAAAGTCAGATAATCAAGCTCAATACTTTTAGTGAATTTTTGTGTATTAGTGTTTTTGTGGCAAATAACGCTTTTCAGAGCAGACTCAATCTTAACTGAAAAATTTTACCATGAGTCGCAGGGCAAGGCCTGCCAGGAAACCATAGAGGATATAATTCTTAAGTCCCCTGCCTGCAGGGTTTTCAGAAGGGACAAAGCCATCGAGCACCTCGATGTTCAGGTTGAATTCCATCGATCCTTTCACCTGTTGGATCCTGTCGTGCAGGGCAAGGGCCTCCTGCAGCATCTCCATCCGTGTGATCGTTTTTTCGTCATTGATCCCTTCTTTCCGGATGATCAACTGGTTACTCAGCGAATCGACCACCTCAAGCCGCCTCTCAAGGAACACAAGGTCCTGCTGTGATTTTCTAAGCATATAATTCAAGCGGTCCTGGATAAATGATGTGTTGTTCAGGTAGCCGACCAGTGCAGGTTGCAGAGGTTTCAGCACCTTCAGGTCGGTAACGCCCACTTTGATGTAGAATGGGATCTTTTCCGTGCTCAGATCTGCCGTCAGGTCCTCGTTGCGGATATTGAGCCCCTCGACCGAACGGATCTTCCTGACGTTTTCTGCTGGTAATAGCAGCAGTTCCGCCAGCGCTTCCTCATCGCCCGATTTGATCAGCATATCGAGCTTGCGAAGCATATCGGCATAGATCTTCTTCTCATAATGAACATAAGAAACCGTCATTTCAGCTTCGTAGACCTTAGGCTTCAGCAGCCATATACCGGCCCCGATTGCCGCGGCAACCAGGCCGAAGATCAGAAATGACAGGATGTTCCTTTTTACAAACAGCCGGAACGACTTGAACATCGCAGCAAGGAAACCGCTTCCCTCCGCCATCTGAAGCAGCAGCGATTCCCAGACTTTTTTCCCGGTTTCGCGGGAATCATTGAGTTGATCAGCATCCATAACAGGTATAATATCTAATGTTCTTATTATTTAGTTGCTGCAATCCTGACAATTCCTGAAAATTACGCAACTTTGTAATGAAATGGCCATAAACTCCACAAATGTAAGAAATTCAGGCTGGAACTTAGCTAATATCCTCTTTTATCCCGTTGCATTTCTTGCCGTAACGCCATTATTCATCAACCGGCTCGGTGAAAATGTATTCGGGGAATGGATGCTGATCAATTCCTACGTCTTTATATCCGTGCACCTGGTCGGTTTCGGGCTGCCGGTTTCTATCACGGCCCACGTGGCGGAAGCCATAGGCCAGGGAAACACTAAAAAACTCTACGCTTATATCAATGCCGCTTCGCGACTGCTGGGAAGGATGACGGCGCTGACTTTGCTTTTCGGTTTTATTTTAATTATCGCCTGGAAGTCCGGCCTGGAAATCATTTCCGGTTACCTGTGGATAGCCATCATCATGGCTACTTTCAGCATTGCGCTCAAGTTTCCGGAGCTTCTTTACCAGAGTATCTTCAAAGGACAGGAATATTATCACAAGGCGGCCATTTTCAATATGCTGAACCGCTTTATATCACTCGGGGCACAGGTATTCCTGGTGATGAAAGGATTTTCTTTAGGCGCGATTTTCACTGCCAACCTGCTGGTCAGCTTTTTCGTCCTGGTTCCCCAGGCCTGGCTGGTTTACAGCCATCTTCACGGCTACAGGCCCTATCTTATCAAAAGCCTCCCCGAAAAAAAGGAGCTTTATGAATACGGCTTCTGGACCTGGCTGCAAACCATCATCGCCATCGTTTCCTACCAGCTCGACCGCTTCCTGGTGGCTTATTTCCTGGGGACGGCAACGGTCACCTATTATGTGCTGGCATCCACCATTGTCAATCACCTGCACATGGCCTTTGAAGCCGCCGTAAGCTGGCTGCTGCCAAGGGTTTCGAAGCTCAGGGCCGCTACCCGCGATACACTGGGTTATTTCAGCACCATCCGGGCTTTCTCGGTCGGATTTTCCCTGGCCGTGATCATCGGGCTTTATTTTGTGAGCGAACCGCTGTTTACCCTCTGGCTCGGTCCTGAAAAATACGGGAAAATGATCGTCTTCTTTAAATTGTTCCTGGTCTTCGAAGCTTTCCTGATCCTGTCGATCGTTCCTAAATATTACCTCAACGCCATCAAATCCCTGACCTTCATCACCTGGCTCGAACTGATGTACAAATCGGCCATCGTTGCCGGGATGATTGTGGTTTTCTCCATACTAAGAACTGCTGAGAGCCTGGTTTACGGACAGATACTGGCTTTGATTATCTTTATGCCCATGGAATATTACGTGATCAACAAAAGGGTCCTGAAGGGGAATAAATTGAGAGAAACGCTCCTTACTTCGCTTCCGTCACTTTGTATCATGGGATCGGTTCTAATTTCCAACTGGTTCATTTCCATTGCATTTTTCCTGGTTGCCGTGATCATTTTCTGGGCAGTATATCTGAAAGACAGCCGTTTCGATATTAATATCTTCAGGGAATGAAAAAGGACAAAACATATTACCCGTTTCTCGCCTTTTTCATTCTTTATTTCTTTTTCAATAATTTATTTTTGAAAGAAGGGCTGCTGTACACCACGCTGCTGGTGCCTCTCTTCATTTACTGGCTGTATAAAAGGAAAAGGATTTTACCTATGCTGAAGTGGGCGCTGCTGCTGGCCATACCCGTCCCGTTCCAGCTTCTTTCCGGTGTTGATCCGGGATCCTATCTTATCTCAACGGTACTGGTATTATCGGCATGGATATTTCTATTTACCGCCCTGGAAGCCATCCGGTCGACCCATGAAAGCCTGGAGGACATCTTCTTTACCGCGCTGAAACTCAATTCGGTCCTCGTCCTCATTGCCCTGTGCATCCTGCCGTTTCCGGGCATCCGTGAATTCATGTGGGATACCATTCCCATGACGAAGAACCTGGAGGCCATCCCAAGGCTGAAGCTGCTGGCTTATGAGCCTTCGCATTACGGATTGTTGCTGGCACCGGTCTTTCTTTTCTTTATTCTGAAAATCCTCACCGGAAAGTCCGGACACCCGCTGATACTGGCCGCCGGGATCGGCATCCCGCTGCTGCTGACATTCTCCTTCGGCATCGTTGGCGCGATGATACCTGCCATCCTGCTCGGGGCGCTGGTACACGTACGCAGCATTTCCGTGAACGCCAGGCGGATGCTGATTTATGGCGTCTTCTTCCTTGTCGCTTTAACCGGCTGCCTGTGGATATTCTGGCCCGATAACCCGTTCTTTGTAAGGATCGGCAATATAGCCAGCGGGGCCGACAGCTCCACAAAAGGCAGGCTGGTGTACTCTTTCATGTTTGCGAAAGACCTTATTTTCCAGCATAATCTCTGGATGGGCGTTGGTCCCGGCCAGATCAAGATCCTGGCCCATGACCTGATCGTCGGTTTCTATAAATATTCAGGCGAGTATGCCGAAATTGTACGTATCCCCAATTCGATGGCGGAAATGCTGGCTACCTACGGCATTTACGGCTTTGTTCTTAAAATTTTTCTGGAGGTTTACTTTTTTATCCGTCTGAAGATATACGGAAACCTTTATTCCCTGGGGCTTTTCCTATTCATTTTCATCTACCAGTTTACAGGGAGCTTCCTGGTCAATGCCGCTGAAATCGGCATCTGGGCCATTATTTTTGCAGGCAGCTTCCCGGGTTTCAGCAAAGAACGGCTAAAAGAGGAGGTGAAATGAAAGTTGCATTCATCGGACGGTCTTCATTGTACACAGTGCCCGGCGGCGATTCCATCCAGATGGTAAAAACCGCCGAAGCCCTGAAAAAAACAGGCGTTAAGGCTGATATTTTCCTGTCGACCGATAAGATCGCTTACACGGAATATGACCTGCTCCATCTTTTCAACCTGCTCCGGCCAGCTGATCACCTCTGGCATATCCGGCAAAGCAAAAAGCCCTATGTCATCAGCACCATCTACCTTGATTACACTGATTTTGACCGGTATGGCCGAAGCCTCCCCTACCGCCTGCTTTTCCGGGCACTTGGCAAGCACGGTTCCGAGTACTTTAAGAATATGTACCGTTTTGCCCGCCACCAGGATAAGCTGGTAAGCCCGGAGTATATCGCAGGGCACCGGAAAGCCATGCTGAAGATACTTGCAGGCGCCGCAATGGTCCTTCCCAATTCCATGTCGGAATACCGCAGGCTGGTTGCCGATACCGGATACAATGGCGGTTATGCCCTTATTCCCAACGGTGTGGACCCAGTGATTTTCGGGACTATCCCCAGGGTGGATGAGCGGAGGGAAATTGTTGTCTGCGTCGGCCAGGTTTACGGGATGAAAAACCAGCACCTGCTGATCCGTGCCTGCAAAAAACTGGATGTGCCGCTGGAGATCATCGGAAAAGCCCCCCCGAACCATTCCGGCTATCTCGAATATTGCCGGAAGATAGCGGGAGATAAGGTGAGTTTTTTCGACTTTATGCCCCAGGCCGAATTGATCAGGCACTATGCCGCGGCGAAAGTCCATGCCCTGCCAAGCTGGTTTGAAACCACCGGCCTTGCCTCGCTGGAAGCCGGCACCATGGGCTGCAACCTGGTGGTAGGCCGGGGCGGCGATACGTATGATTATTTCGGGGAACATGCATGGTACTGCAATGCGCGTGACCAGGGCAGCCTGGAGACAGCCCTGGAGCAGGCATTAACACAGCCTAACGGAACTGAATTACGGGAATTGATCCTTTCAGAATTCACCTGGCGGAAGGCTGCCGAAAAAACAGGAGATGCCTATAATAAAGCGCTCAATGGATAAAAAAACGCTATCGGTCGCAATCCTGGGTTCCAGGGGGATCCCTAACCGTTACGGCGGTTTCGAGGCTTTCGCTGAGGAACTGAGCCTCAGGCTAGTGAGCCGCGGCCATAAGGTGGTGGTCTATACCGTAAGCGAGCACCCGGTGAAAGAAGAAACCTGGAAAGGGGTGCGCCGTATCCTGGTCAATAACCCGGAAGGAAAACTGGGCGCTTTCGGGCAGTTCATCTACGATCTCCGTTGTAACCTTCACAGCCGGAAAGAACATTTCGACATCATCCTCCACCTCGGGTATACCAGCGATTCGGCCTGGTACCGGCTATGGCCGAAAAACAGCGTGCACATAGTCAATATGGACGGCCAGGAATGGATGAGATCGAAATATACCCGGTCGGTCAGGGCTTTCCTCAGGGTTGCCGAAAAATGGGCCACACTGCGCAGCCATTGGCTGGTGGCCGATAACGTGGAGATTGAAAATTACCTGCAGAACAAATTCAAGGTCCCGGTCAGGTACATCGCTTACGGGGCGAAAGTGCCGGCGGCATATTCCCCGGAACTGATCGGTGACTGGAGGATTTCGCGCGGCAATTATGACCTCGTGGTGGCCCGCATGGAACCGGAGAATAATATCGAGCCTGCAATACGGGCTAAAATTGCTTCCGATAACAGGATCCCATTGGTGATTGTCGGAAATGCAAATACCTACAAGCGATTCCTGCAGGAAAAATATAGCCGGAATGAAAATATCCGTTTCATGGATGCGGTTTACAATGAAGAAAAGCTGAACAATCTCAGGCATTTCAGCAGGATTTACGTTCACGGGCATTCCGTCGGAGGCACCAACCCTTCCCTGCTCGAAGCCATGGCCTGCGGATGCCGGATCGCGGCCCACGGGAACCCTTTCAACCGCTCTGTCCTCGGGGAGGAAGCGAAATATTTTTCATCGCCGGAAGAACTCACCGCCCTCTTCAATAATTACAGTCCTGCTGACTACGAAAAACTGATTGTGCAGAACCTGGCTAAGGTCAGGAAGGAATATAACTGGGATGCGATAACCGACGCTTACGAGCAACTATTTTATGATGCGAGCGGTTCTTGATAAGGTCTTTCCGTGGCTCTGGGCGGCAGTCTGGTTTACCCTGCCGTTATCGATGAAAGCCAGTGGCGCCTGCCTGATCTTCTTCGGCCTGGCGGCAGTAGCCCATGCATTTTATTACCGGCCAGTTTTCGATCAAAGCCAGGTGCTCATGGCCTGCCTGTTCGTGCTGCTATTCTTCTGGCATGCCCTGAGCCTGGCCTTCGATCCGGAAACATTTGCCGCCTGGAAAAGCCTTGAACGGAAATTCTCTCTGGCGTTGATCCCTGTGCTGATGCTGCTGGTTTCCGGGACCCGGGAAGACCTGGGAAAATGGGCTATCCGGGGCTTTTTACCGGTTTCCATATGCTTGTCTTAGCTTTGCTGAAAATGATGGCCGGACAGCCTGCCGGCACTTTCACCTATCATGAATTTACCGGCCCTTATTCACTTGGCCCCATTTACTATTCCTGCTATCTTTCGATTGCCGTCTATTACCTGGCATTCCGCAAACAGGAGACCTTCATTGAAAAGATCAGGTTGCCCCTTGGTATTTTCTTCCTCATCCTTTTACTTTTCTGCGCTTCGAAATTGATGATTGTGCTGACACTTCCTGCCCTCATCTTTACATTTACCCGGTATTGGTCTAAAGAAAAAGGGCTGAAAAGGTTGATCCTGCCTGCAGTAGTTTTAATTGTCATCATAGCCGGATCCGTTCCGTTTTTCAACAGGATCTCAGAATTGAAAAATACCGACCTGAGTGTGGTTAGCCAGGACAGGTACAGATATGATACCCCTTTGAACGGCGTGACTTACAGGATGATATTATGGCGGTTTGCCGGGGAGATCATGCAGGAAGAAAAAGCATGGCTGACAGGTACCGGCATCGGCAGCCGGCAGGAAGTGCTGAACAGTTATTACATCAAATACGGCATTTACACCGGCAATCCTGATCTTGGGGATACGGGCTATCTCGGATACAATTTTCATAACCAGTACCTCGAAGTGATGGTCGGAACGGGCATTCCCGGGCTTATCCTGCTCCTATCGATCATTATTTTAAAATTTTTTCAGGAAAGGAGTAAACTATTTTTTCCTTCGATGGTTTATATCGCTATATTGATCTTTTTTATAACTGAATCGGTGCTGGAACGACAAGCCGGCATTGTATTTTTTTGTCTGGTATGGACTTTGCAGGAACATACCCGGCAAAAAGTAGAACTATAGAAAAATGGAATCCTCTTCGACTATTCTCCTTGACAAGAACCCCTGGCATGAATCGTTCGCACCCGAACAGATCGTCATTCCCTATAGGCCGCTCGAAAACCACCGGCTTGACAAATTAACTAACCGGCTGATCAAGCGTACCATGGACCTCACCCTGGGCTCCTTTCTCGTCCTGGTGATTTTATCATGGATGATCCCCCTGATGGCCCTGCTGATCAAAATGGATTCACGCGGACCGGTATTTTTTATCCAGAAACGGACCGGGTTGCGGAAGAAAAGCTTTTATTGCCTGAAATTCAGGTCGATGCACGTC